>JAAUTS010000132.1 GCA_012031345.1 Blastochloris sp.
TGATTCGTTGGCGGCACTTTGCCCGTGAATGATGGTGGCATCCACGGGGAAGAGTCGCCGGGACGCACACGCAGGATCATGCCTGGTTGTAACTCCTCCACGGGCAGGGAACGTTCCCGGTTATCTGCTTCGATGACGGTGGCTTCCTTGGGGGTTTCCTTAAACAGACCGCTGATTTCTTTTTCTGTGCGGGAGAGGGCCAGGTCCTCGAGAGCGCCGCTGAATGAAAAAAGAAACAGCAGGGCGGCACCTTCCGCCCAATGTCCGATCAAGGCGGCGCCGAGTGCCACGCAGAGCATGAGAAAATGAACGTCCAGAGTTCTTTTTTTTAAGCAGCTCCCAAACATCCATGGCGGGGAACCAAGCACCCGCCAGGTAGGCGAGGAGGTAAGCCAGGGGCGGGAAGATCGCGGGAACTTGGGGGGCGAGGCTCAAGCCCCAACCTGTGAGGCCAAAGATTCCGCAGAGGAGGGCCGCTGCCATGGCTTTTTTCCATTCCGGGATTTCAGCGGGTGGGGTGCGGGTGGCTGATTTTGCGGTGCTGCGACTCTGCCAACGGAATTGGGTCCATTTCCAAAAACGCGGTGAGGTGGGGCAGCTTTCCTTTTCCAGATGAGCGAGGAGGGCATTTGAACCAGACGCAGTCCGGGAGGCAGGATCACCTCGCTCTCCTGTTGACAGGCGGGGCAGGTGTTGGATGAAAAACCTGGCAGGCATCGAAACAAGACTTCAGGAGAGTGGGGTCGGATGAGGGTCTGCACTTCAAGTTGAACGGAATCATTAACGGCAGAACGGGAGAAGGCGCAGGCCACACGTTGCTCATGAGGGTCCAGCCAGATCGCCTTCAATTCATCGTGCCGCAGCAGGATGCTGAGAAGTTGCTGGACCAGACAAGAGGAACTCGGCATGGGTTGATACGATGATTGGTGAAGAAGACTTTGACCAGTGGAAAGCATGGGGGAGTGAAGTTGGATGGGGGGTAGGGTAATGGATGAAGAGGCTTGGAGAGGGTTTGGTTGAGGATCGAGGGGAAGATACCATCGCCTGATGCCAGTGCATCTGAGGTCATTTAAGGCAAAAATTGCCCAGCTTGAAACTCTTTTTGCCTTAGACCAGGGCTTGGCATGGAGGTTTTACTCTGGGAACGAGGGCGGAGTCGGGGTTGGCATGGCTAAAGCTTAATAGGCTATATGAAACTTAACCGGGTTAGTAGAATGGCCGGGCGGATGCCGCAAAAAGGAGTCAAAGGACAAACTTTAGTGGAATATGCACTCATTTTGGTATTAGTCACCTTGGCAGCGGTTGCCACACTGACCCTGTTAGGAAATCAGTTGTCCAACTTTTTTATTTTAGTGACTGATTCCCTCGGAAATATTTAATCTGGAGAACCAAAACAACCTTTTGTTTCTAATGTGGAAACGAAAACAAAAAAATAGGAGAATAGTATATGATGACCAAACTGTATGTTAAGTTGATGAATCGTTTGAAAAGCCGCAAGGGTCAGACCCTCGTGGAATACGGATTGATTCTGGCCTTGGTTGCCATCGTTGTGATCGCCATCCTGTCGATCCTCGGTAACCAGTTGCAGAACATCTTCGGAACGATCACAGCTTCTCTGGCGATCTAATTTAGATCAACAGAATCAGCCTTGCTAGAGAGGCGCTCCACTTGTGGGGCGCCTCTTTTTTTTGGCGTTTGCCCCTGCTGGAAAAGCTCCCATACTTTGGGGCATGATCCGATTTGTCTGCTTGTCCCTCTGCCTTCTTCCGTTGATCCATGCTCTTGCGGCCTCCCCGCAAATTTCCGAAGTGGTGCCTAGCGCGGTCTTTTTGGAGAATAGTGGTCGTCAGGTCAACATCATCCTGAGAGGGAGTGGGTTGAATGAGATCAAGGAACTTCAGATTCGACGCGGAGGGGTGCCTGTGCCCAGCCTGTTTGCCCGCGTGGGGGTGCCTTCCGACACGCGACGGGGCGCGACTCTGATCGCCAGCGAGAAAGCTCCTTTGGGTGGGGAATACCAAATCATGCTTTTGCTGAGGGATGGCACTGAAGTTCCGCTCTCGCTCCCTCTCAGCGTGGTGCCGGTGGGGGATCCCAAAGCCACCGCAGCGGACACAGCCTCTTTGTTGGAAGCGGCGAAGGTTGCCAGTGGTCAGCGCATGGTTATTTCCGAGCGGGTGGCTCCTGTGATCACCGGGACGCAACCGAGTCCCTTGTCCCTGCCCCCTGCTTCAGAGCCCCGGACGATTTTGATTCAGGGTCGTAATTTAAAGGATATCACGGAGGTTCGGGTGCGTAAAGCCGACAAGCCCGCTCGTTATCAGGGGAAGCAGGGATTGGTGCCGCATCGCATCACGGAGCAGGGCGTGGAGGTGGATCTTCAAGTCGGAGCCAGTGCCGTCCGGGCACGGTTTACATCATTGATTGATGGTAAAAAAATTCCTGGCCGCTTCAGCTCAGCTTACGATTTCTGAAAAGAGTGATAGGTAAGGGGAGGGGAAGTTTCGAGTTGAGGAAGGGCCACGCTGGGGTGCGGAGCGGGATTTTTGATTTCTGAGAACTGAGAACTGAGAACTGAGAACTGAGAACTGAGAACTGAGAACTGAGAACTTTACACTTCGCGTCAGCGGGTTAGAGGGAATCCATTTGTTGGTAGAGGGAGAGGAGGGGAGACAGTGTGAGCAGGATGCGGCTGAGGATCATGAGCACGGCGACGGCAAAGGCCAGGGCGGGCAGGGCCAGGCCGAGTCGATCAAGGGAAGTTTTGGCATCTTCCGAGAGCAGGGCCACGCATTGATTCAGGCTGAGGTCGAGACTTCCGCTGAGTTCTCCCGCCGCCAGCAGGGAGGTGACGGATTCGGGAAAAACACCCGAGGCGCGCATGAGCTTGGAGAGGGATTCGCCGCGCTCCAGAGCGGGGGTTTGGGCGAGGAGGGCGCGTTGCATGTGAAGGTTGCCGGAGGCGTGGGAGGCGACGACCCAGGCTTTTTCCATGCGGGCACCGGCACGCATCATGATCAGCAGGGTGAGGCAGGTCCGGGCCGCGCCCTGGCAGCGCAGAAAGTTTCCGAGAAAGGGAAGACGCAGGAGCCAGCGGTCGGCCCGCCCATGATGTGTCAGCAGCCAGAGCAGGAGAGCCAGCAGATAGAAGGGGGCCAACCAGAGCAGGATTTCCAGCAGGGCGTGCAGGGCGGATTGTTGAACCAGGGTGATGATGGAGGGAATGACGGCTGCCAGATGGATGAGCAACACGGGGTAAGCGAGTCGTGTGAGCAGGCGTTGTTGAAGTTGATGACGCTGTTCCGCCTCGGCGGCGAGAGATTGGAGCATGGACTCCAACTGTCCGCTTTCCTCGGCTGCTTCGAGGCAGAGCAGTTGTGTTTCCGAAAAGAGCCTGTGGGCATGGGTGCGGCAGGCTTGGTGCAGCGGGCGGCCGTGCTGGAGTGAGTCTGCGATTTCCCGGCAGATCTTCCGCAGGCGGGGAGGCTGACTGGCCGCCAGGTGTTGGAGTCCTTGGTGTAAGGGCACACCCGCCTTGACCAGCGAGGAGAGTTGCTGAAAGAGGGAAGCGGTTTCTCGGAAAGACCCTGACACAAGAATTCCAGTCAAACATAGTTGAAAAGGAAATGACATCCGAAACTGTTTTCTGCGGCTGTTCGCTCGACATGGGAGGGGGGGATGATTTAGACAGGGGAATGACATCGGCTGGCCGCATTCCCTGGCGCCTGGGTTTGGTGCTGGTTTTTTTTTATTTTTCAAGTGTTCTGGTGTTTATGGCAGTTGCGTCCGGGACCAATTCGACCCTGGGCCTGGCAGATGTATTCACGCCACAACTTCGAACCAAATCTGATTCTGGTGGACCCTCTGGGGAATCGTGGTCAGGTGGAACTCGATGACTACTTTGGCAGCATACGCAAGGACTTGGACTATCGACCTCTCCTGTTGAAACATTTACAAGAGCATCTGCCCCCGGGTCTTGTTCTAGAGGATCAAGGGGTGACAATGCAGCCGAAGTCGTCCGATGGGGGTAGTGATGAAATTTCTTACTGACTGGATCCCGATGGGGATGCGGTTTTCCTGTGAGGCCGGGCGGGTTCGTCTCTTCCTGGTTCTCTACGCGGTAGCCTCCTTGCTAGTGAGCGGAGAATCTTATTTAAAATTTTTATCCATTACAGCGGAGGGCAAGCTTCGTTTCCCCCACGAGTTTGGGCCGGTCTTTCCGGATGGACTGATGCCCTGGCTTTGTTTGATTTGGGCGGTGCTGGCCGGGGGCATGATCTTCCTGCCAAGACCTGCTCCACTGGCCTTGCTCAAGTTACCGCTGCTCCTCGGCTTTCTGGCCTGGGATCGGATGGCGTATTCCAATCATCTGGTGCTTTTACTGATGCTGACTTTCCTGCTGACTTTTTTTTCAGTATCGGCAGGAGGAGCGACGTTATCTTGCCTGGCCAGTGTTCGCCGTGTGTGTGCAGATGAGCATCGCTTATTTTTTTGCGGCCGGCTCGAAGCTTAACGAACCTTTTTTGTCAGGGGCCATTTTGGCGGATTTTTTGCAGGACGGATTTTTGTATGAAAAAGTCCCGGGCTTCGCATGGTTGAGTCAGATGCCGCAGGTGATGGTCCTTGGGGTGGGGAGCGTGTTGTTGGAATATTTTCTTATGGTGGGCCTTTGGTTGAAAAGGCTGAGAACTTACGCGATCTGCCTGGGTTTGGGGTTTCATGGCTCGATTGTGCTTTGTCTTCCCTGGGGAGCCTTGCCGGGGATCACGGCGTTCAGTTTGATGATGGCGGGGATTTATCTGCTGTATGGGAGCTGGGAGAAGAAGCCGGGAGCAGGTGGGGCGGGATATACGCGCTCCTGAATTCACCTGAACTAGAGTAGCTTGTGTCGTAATTTACTTAGATTTAAGTAAATACCTGTTGTTTTTTTATGTGAAAACATATAAAAACTACAAGCTCATGCGGCTGCAACCTAATCGGGATTATATCAGTGATGACGTGGTGCAGACCCCGGTCGAGATGGCGGGGCGCTTGGTTCGCCATTTTCAGCCCAAGGGACGCATCCTGGAGCCCTGTCGTGGCGAGGGTCATTTTCTTCAATTCATGCCGGAAGCGGAATGGTGTGAGATCAAGGAGGGGCGCGATTTTTTGGAGTGGGATCAGCCGGTGGATTGGATCGTGACCAATCCACCCTGGAGCAAGATCCGGGTGTTTCTCCAACATGGGATGCGGTGGTCGGATAACATCGTTTTTCTCCTCACCATCAATCACATTTGGACCAAGGCGAGGTTGCGTGACATGCAGACGGCGGGCTTTGGCTTGAAAGAGATTTGTTTGCTGGAGATGCCGGAGAGTTTTCCTCAGTCAGGATTTCAGCTCGGTGCGGTACACGTGCAACGAGGTTGGAGCGGGGACATCCGGCTGACGGACTTGTCGGAACAAAAGCCTGCGGTGCCCAAGATTAAGCGTCGTGCGCTGCGTTCCCTGAAACGTTGAGTCGCGGACGGGTTCCTAATTCCTGATTCTTGGTTTAGTTTTGGAAGATGGCCAGGTAGTTTTCCATCCAGAGTTTACCCCCGAGCATCCAAAGGATGGCGGCGAGGGCGAGGAAGGGGCCGAAGGGCATTTTCAGACCGAACCCCAAACGTTTCTGCTGTTGAATCATCATACCGATGCCGATGACGGAGCCTGCGACGGAGGAGACGGCGATGATGAAGAGGGGTGCCTGCCAGCCGAAAAATGCGCCCATGGCGGCGATGAGTTTGACATCGCCCATGCCCATGGCGTCCTTGCGCAGGAGGAAGGTGCCGATGACGGCGATGCCCAGAAGCAGTCCCCCGCCGAAGAGGAGGCCGAGCAAGGAGTTGAGGAGGGCTTGGAAGTGGAACTGGGTGCCTTGAAGTTCGGGCAGGAGGAAGGAGGCGAGGAGACCCGCCAGACAGCCGCCGAGGGAGATTTCGTCCGGGATGATGAAGTGATCGATATCAATAAAGGTGGCGACGATGAGGGCGTAGCTGAAAACAATGTAAACGAGAGCCAGGGCGGGTGAGTGGCTGTTCCAAATCCATACGGTTAACAGAGCGGTGAGTGCTTCGACCAAGGGGTAGCGGAAGCTGAGTTTGGTCAGTTGACAACTACAACGTCCGCGCAAAAGAAACCAGGCCGGGATGGGGAGGTTGTGTTGCCAGGGCAGGGGGATGCCGCAAGCGGCGCAACGTGAGCGCGGGGCGACGACGGAGCGGTTCAGGGGCATCCGATAGATGCAGACGTTGAGGAAGGAACCGAGACAGGCACCGAAGAGGAAGGGGGCGATGTAGTTGAGGATGGTGTCCATAAGAGAGTTCCCGTCAGCTCAGGGTCTGGCGCATGGCGTGGAGGTCGGGGCTTTGGCCGGTCCAGATTTCAAAGGAGAGGGCACCTTGGTGGAGCAACATGCTCAGTCCATTCGCGCAGCGGGCACCGACGCTGCGGGCGGCAGCCTGGAGGGGGGTGGGACGGGTGATGGTATCGTAGATGCAAAGGTGGGGTTGGAGGATGTGGGGGGGGAGCGGGGAAGGATCGCCGGGCTTGAGTCCGAGGGAGCTGGCGTTGACCACGAGGTCGATCTGGTCAAGTTCGGAAGCGATGAGTGCTTCATCCCAAGGCAGGGCTTTCAAGCGGCAGTTGGCGCCGAGCAGGCGGGTGTCTTGAAAGTGCGGAGTCAGGGCTTGGACCAGATCCTGAGCTTTGGCGGCGTTGCGATTGACCAGGACCAGACGTTCACAGTTTTCCAAGGCGGCCTGGCGGGCCAGGGCTTGTCCCGCGCCGCCGATGCCGAGGATGAGGATACGCAGGTCGCGGACGTCGAGGGAGAAACTTTCACGGATGGCGCGGACCCAACCGAGGCCGTCGGTGTTGAAGCCGATGAGGCGGCCTTCTTGGTTGAGGACGGTGTTGACGCCACCGAGTTGTTGGGCACTTTCCGCCAATTCATCGACCAGCGAGGCCAGTTCCAACTTATGGGGATGGTGCAGTTCCAGCCAGCCAGAGGGTGTTGACGGAGACGGGCCACGGCGGCGGGCAGATCGAGGGGAGGGACTTCCACCCGGACGTAGCGGGCTGACATTCTGAGGGCTTGGAAGGCGGCCTGGTGCATGGCGGGAGAGAGGGAATGAGCCACGGGAGAGCCGATGACGGCGTAGAGAGGCGAGGCGGGATCGGCTGGGGGCAGGGTGTCAGGGGAAAACACTTCCGGGGTAGCAGGCATGAGAGGAGTCTTGGGGCAGCACTTTTCAGTTTCAAGTGTGAATATTTATCGTAGCATAAGATATTGTGTCTGATTCATTGGATCAATTAACGGCCAAGTTGCTCGATTCCTACGCGGAAGTGGGTGGAATCAATCACCAGGAGGGGGTGAATCTTCCCGATAAACAAACGGTGGAGGCCTTGACCCGCCAGCTTTTGCACCTGTTGTTTCCCGGTTTTTTCACGAAGAACAATCTGTCGGGGGATCTCTTTGAAAAAGCCACCCGCACTTTGCTGGAGGAGGTGTGTGGCAATCTGGAACGCGAGGTGGTGAAGAGTCTGGAGTATGCCCCGCCTCCCGGCCTGAAGGTTTGTGACTACTCGGAAACAGCGCGGGAGAAGACTTGTCAGTTGATGCAATGCCTGCCCCGGATTCGGGAAACCTTGAGCACGGATGTGCAGGCGGCCTTGGACGGGGACCCTGCTGCGGCAAGCATGGAGGAAATCATTTTGGCTTATCCGGGCTTGGAGGCCATCGCGGTGCAAAGAGTGGCCCATGAGTTGCATCAACTCGGGGTGGCGCTGATTCCTAGGATGATGACGGAGTGGGCTCATGCCCGGACGGGGATCGATATTCATCCTGGGGCCAGGATTGGTTCCTCGTTTTTTATTGATCACGGGACGGGAGTGGTGATTGGGGAGACCTGCGTCATCGGGAATCAGGTCAAAATTTATCATGGAGTGACCCTGGGAGCGCGTTCGACTTCCGGAGGTCAACAGCTGCGTCATGCCAAACGGCACCCGACGATTGAGGATCAGGTGACGATCTATCCCGGAGCGACGATTTTGGGCGGGGAGACGGTGATTGGGCGCGGGAGCACGATCGGGGGGAATGTGTTTCTCTTGCACAGCGTGCCGGAGCGGAGCTTGGTTTATTATGAGGAAGGGGCGGTCTTGGTGAAGTCCAAGTCGGAGCTGGGCCGGGTGTCGGTGGATGAAGTTTGGGCGGACAGTTATGTAATTTAGAAATGAGGGGAAGTGGCGGGGAATGGTGTCAGTACACAAAAAAGCCCTGCCTTGAAAGGGCAGGCTTTTGTAGCGGAGTCCTAAGAATTACTTCTTGCTCCGGCCACCACGATTTGGCGGCCCATGAAGTCGGTGCGGTGATATTTTTCCGCAGCTTCCTTGGCTTTATCCAGCTCGGCCATCTCGACAAAGCCGAAGCCTTTCGAGCGGGATTGGCCATCGCGCACCACCTCGGAATTGACCACGCTACCCACCTTGGAGAAGAGATCGAAGAGATCGCTCTCGGAGGTTTCATAGGACAGGTTGCCGATGTAGAGTTTGGTGCTGAGGATTTCCGGAGGAGTGCTGGGAGCTTCCTCACGAGGGGGACGCGGACTGCGTTCGGCCTGCTCGGGACGCTCCGTGCGTTCGGGACGTTCAGAACGTTCCGGACGGGGACGGCGCTCGGTGCCGGCACTGCTGCTGTGGCCGTTGCTATATTTTTTGGGTTTGTCCAGGCCCAGAAGTTTTTTGAAAAAGGCGACCACGGGGTTGACTTTTTTCTGGGGGGCACGGTTGTAACCTTCACGGCTACGGCCACGGGAGTGGCTGCTGCGACTGCGGCCTCGGCCGCCACGCCCGCTTTGGGGGCGATGGGATCTTTCACTACTCATTGCTAGGTTGTGAGCCAGCGGAAACAAGGGCCTGTTCCAAGATCTTGCAGAGGGTCAATACACTTCAGGGGCAAAGGGAAGCTGCGGTTTCATCAGTCAACGGAATCAGAGAATGGGTCCGAGAAGAGATACAGATTCGTCCAGTGGTTGAAGAGATTGAGCCGCAAGCGTTTACCAAAGAAGAACTCGGAAGCACTTGCTGTTGGATTTGGAAACTGGCGTTCGTTCGACCATTCTCATCCGGCGGAAATATTAGGTTGCCTCGCTTCTGGGAATCAGTGGCCGCATACAACAGGTAGCGCCATCCACAGAAGAAATTGCCGGAATCAACGGGAACGCTGACTCAAACTCCTTTCAGGGGAGGAAGTTATCCAAGCGGAGAATGATTGCAACCACAAAAAATCCCGGGTGAAGATCCGGAACGGGTCTCAGGGTTGGTCGGGCTTGGGAGACGCCGATTTAACCGCTAAGACGCGATGACCTCCAAGAAAGAAAATAAATTCCTCTGCTCTGTAAAAAACTGGCTTTCTTTGCGATCTTTGTGTCTTTGCGGTTTGATGGCCTTTAATCAG
>JAAUTS010000133.1 GCA_012031345.1 Blastochloris sp.
AAGAGGGGATCATTATCTTTTTCAATTTTCTTTTCGTTCTGAGCTAATCTCTCACTCTCATGCCTGAAAAAACTTCCGAACGTCTCAACCAGGAAAGCCCTGAACAAGCCGCCTACGATCACGCGCTGCGGCCTGCTTCCCTCGACGAATTCACGGGCCAGACCAAGGTCAAGGAACGTCTGGAAGTCATGGTGCAGTCCGCCAAAATTCGCGGCCAAACCCTCGAACATATCCTTCTCAGCGGCCCGCCTGGCCTGGGAAAAACCACCCTGGCCCACATCATGGCCAAGGTCATGAACGTCCAGATCCGCATCACCTCCGGCCCCACCCTGGAGAAGGCGGGCGACCTCGCCGGACTCCTGACCGGACTGCAGGAGCATGACATCCTTTTTATTGATGAGATTCATCGCCTCAACAAATCCATCGAAGAATATCTTTACCCGGCCATGGAGGATTTCCGCATCGACATCGTCATCGACCAGGGCCCCAACGCCCGCTCCGTCTGCCTCAATCTACCTCCCTTCACCCTCATCGGAGCCACCACCCGTCCCGGCATGTTGAGCGCCCCGCTACGCTCCCGCTTCGGCATGACCAACCGCTTGGAATATTACGACATCGCCTCCTTGCAAAGCATTCTGCTCCGCTCTGCCTCCCTGCTTAACCTGCAACTGGACGATCCCGCCTCTCTGGAAATTGCCCGCCGTTCCCGCGGCACCCCCCGCATCGCCAACAACCTGCTACGCTGGGTGCGTGACTACGCCACGGTCAAGGGCGGTGGTTTGGCCAGTCATAAGGTGACCCAGGCCGCACTCGATATGCTGGACATTGATGCCACCGGGCTTGATGAGATGGACAAGCGCATCCTGGAAACTTGATCGTCAAATATCAAGGCGGCCCGGTCGGTCTGAACTCCCTGGCCGTGGCTGTCAGCGAGGAGGCCGGAACTTTAGAGGAAGTGCATGAACCCTACCTCATCATGGAAGGCTACCTCCAACGCACTCAACAAGGCCGCATCGCCCTGCCCAAAGCCTATGAATTTCTGGGTTTGAAACCGATGCGTAAACAGGACGATTTGCTTTGAAAGTGCTGTCGGCCCAGAACCAGAACCACCCATCCAAGAACCATCAAAGTCACGGTGCCCGGTTCCGGAATCACCTGCGCCTCCCAAGCCAAGGCATAGTTTGAGGCGGGAACATAACCCGTGCTGACCTCGATGGCGTAACGTCCACCCACCAAGCTCAGGGTTAAAAATTCAACGTTGTCCACCGTGCTGATACTGGAAGCCACCAACCCATCCAAACTGTAGCCCGTCGCTTCATAAAGACTGAGAGTGAGATTGGGCAACACCAAGGAGGTGGCATCAAAGTTGTCACCACCAACTCCCCCCGGAGAAACCTGGGCATTCCAGGTCAAGGCAATCGTCAAGGTCACCGGCTCGATCAATTCCAAAAAATAATATTGGGACGCACTGCTGCTGACACTGCCATAATCCCAAGCTGTGCTGTCCACATCTACGGAGCTGCTCGCATTCTGTTCCCCCGCCGTCAGGATGTGATAACTGCTCTGAATGTTGAGCTGACCCGCACCATAAATATCATCAGGGGGACAGAACTGCTGTTGCTCCAGCCACTGAGCCCCGTCCGCGTGGTTCCTGCCAACAGCACTGCCTTGATCGTTTCAGACTTTTCCGCATTGGCACTGCTCATAGCCCGCGCCGTCTCAATCAACAGGGTCGAGGCGGAAGACACCACGGCCGTGGCATCACTGGTCGTTCCCACGGGCACCACCAGATGGGGCAGAGCGCGACCCACTCCGTTGACCGTGGTGTTGCCGAAACTATGATTGCCGCTGCTTACTCCCACACTGATCACGTTGTAAGCGGAGGCCAGGAGATTGCGCTCCTGTCCGATTCCGTTGTTGACCCCAACCACGGCCACAAAATCATCCCGCTCGATTGCATAATCCAAACGATTCAAACGAATGACATCCGCTGTGGCCGTGCCCAAGGTTCCCACCCAACTATGATTTTGGATGTCCCTGCTTTCCACCAAAGGTGCCTGCAAAATCCCCGGACGGAGAAACCCTGTCCCCAGCCAGGAGTTGGCCTCATATACCCCCACAGTATTGACGCCAGAGGCGATGCTGTTACTGCCATAGATCAGGCCTCCGACCGTGCTGGCGTGTGGGGAAACGGTGCTGAAGCTTCCCGTGACGTTAGTGATGCTGTCCGCTGCAAATTGGGGAAGGGTTGTGTCCGGCATGTAAGCAAAGGGAGAGCCGGGCACTCCGTCCCCATCCGCCTCGATCTGACTCACGCTGACGCCTGTTCCCGTCGGCATGGAGATGCTCAAGGCCGCCAGCTCCAACTCCAATGCCGTGAAACCAATATCATCCAGATAACCCGCCCGTAAAAGCTGCGAGCCAAGCAAAATCACTCCCAGGATTGAAGCAAATCGTTTCATATCAAAACATCTTCAAGGGACATTATGAATTTAGCATCTTTACCCCCCAATCAACTGAAAAATATCCATCAAAACTGCAAACCCGTCCGAGTCTCTTTTCCCCACCTGTAGCAACTGTGTCAGACGCCGGGGGGGGATGGGGAAACCGTCTGGCACAGACGACCACGCCTCCTAACGTCAGATTAAATCAGCCTTGCTCTAAAACACCAGATCCAACACAAACCACAGCACCATCCCCAGAGCCACACCCAGCTTCAGCAACCCGGACACCACAATCCCCGTCGCCACCCCCACCGTCGCCTTGCCCGCATCCCGTTTGCGTCGCCGCCCCCCCAACCACTCAAACAAAAAGGCCCCCACCAAAGGTCCCAAAATCAATCCAGGCAGACTAAAAAACAAACCAATCACGCCGCCCACCACCGCGCCCCACATCCCCCACGCGCTGGACCCGAAACGCCTTCGCCCCCCAAACTCCGCTCAACCATTCCACCACCGAAGTAGCCACCACCACAAGCCCCAGCAAAACCACCGTCCACCACGAAATCATTTCGGGGACTAACAATTTATGGGTCAAAATCCCCAGCCATATCAAAGGCAAGCCCGGCATCACCGGCAAAAAAATCCCGGCCACCCCGGCCAAAATCAACATCCCCGCACTGATCCACCCAATCGTTTCCGTCATACCGGCTTTTCCTTTAACCCATCAAGCCGTTGATAACAACGGAGCACTTCTGATTCCTGCCATGGAATCGAATCCAAATGTTGGCAAATCCGCTCCTTCACAAACAGTCCCAAATCCAAAACGTGACCAATCAGCTCAAGATCTTTGACCCGTCCTGTTTGCAGCTTAACCACCATTAAGTCCAGCGGGTCCAACGAGCGCAGACTAAAGTTCACACCCACAGGCACAAGGCGGGACTCCCAGCCAAGGGGAAGGGTGCTTTGAATGTCGGGACGCAGGATATCCGCATGGTAGCCATTTTTCTCCGCGAATAAGCTCCCTTCCCCCACGGCCTCATGCACCATGGCCGCCACACTTTCTTCACAGGGAAAAATAAGAAAATCCGCATCGTAAGAAAGCCCCAGAAATCCATCCTTCCCGCCTAGCTGCGGAAAAACCGGCAGTAAAGAAGCCGAACCCAAGACATAAAGCTTCTCACAGCAAGCCAGAGCCTGAACCGCGGCCGCCAAATGTTTTAATGCCTGTAAGTGCATAACTCTGAGGCCTTTCGTCTCTGCTCCCGTGGCAAAATGCCAGCGAAGGGATGAAAGTTTTTCATCCCTAAAGCTTC
This sequence comes from Blastochloris sp., assembly GCA_012031345.1. Lineage (GTDB taxonomy): Bacteria > Verrucomicrobiota > Verrucomicrobiia > Methylacidiphilales > JAAUTS01 > JAAUTS01. Next base: position 3,755 of record JAAUTS010000133.1, read on the forward strand.
TTCACTCTGATCCAATAACAACTCTTTCAAACGCGCCTTGCCCGCAGAACTTTTCTCCGCTTCCTCCAAATACGGACGCCAACGCAGCAAACGCATCGGCGCCGTCTGCCCCTGCTTCACCCAGCGTTCCATCGTCCTCAGTGCCTGAGCGATTCCTTCCGGTTTTTCTTCCAAACGCTGCGCCAAAATCTCCCAAAACGATGCCATTCCCCTTTTTAGCAGCCCTTTTCCACCCCGGAAATCCCTTTTCTTCAACTTGTTTCCGTCTTGCTCATCTGTAATGTGACATATCTTCATTATTAACCTATTCTATCTCTGCATGATCCACTTCCGAAATCATCCCGCTAACTTCTGGCCCGCCTTGGCACTTCTTCTCTTTGTCCTCTTCTCCGCCTCCACCCATGCCATGGGTCTGCTCCCCCGCAGCGAAGAGAAACCCACCACCACCCAGGAAACCAGCACCCCGGCCCCCAAAACCAACACTCCCGTCCCCGCTTCCAACTCCGCCGAATCCCGCGAGGTCTATCAACGCGCCGCCCAACTCATCGCCCGTTTCCTCCAGGAACAACACTTCGCCAAACATCCCTTGGACGAAAACGTATCCCGCGAATGGATCGACTCCTACATGAAGGGGCTGGACTACAATCACCTCTTTTTTCTGAAAAGTGACCTCGACGACTTCGAAAAAAAAATACAGCGGCCAACTCAGCGCCAAAGTCGCTGCGGGCGATCTCAACCCCGCCTTTGAAATTTTTAACGTCTTCAAACAACGCCTGAACGACCGCTTGGATTGGGTGGCCAAACGAATGGAAAAACCCTTCGACTTCACACAAAAAGATTACTACACCCCGGACCGTGGAAAAACCCCCTGGCCCCTGAACATGGCCGAAGCCGACACCCTCTGGGAACAAAAAATCAAATACGACCTTCTGGCGGATCGTCTGGCCGAAAAAAAAGAAGCTGACCCCATGGAGCGTCTGAAAAAACGTTACGCCCAGCTCCGCAAAATTTCGGGGAAATTGATGATGAAGAAGTCATCCAAATTTACCTCTCCTCCCTCACCATGCTGTATGACCCCCACAGCCAATACCTCAGTCCCTCCGCTCTGGAAGACTTCGCCATCGGCATGAACAACTCCCTCTTTGGCATCGGTGCCGTTCTGCGGACTGAAGATGGCTACTGCACCATCGAGCAAATCATTCCCGGCGGTCCTGCCGATCTCGACAAACGACTCAAACCTAATGACCGAATTGTCGCCGTGGCCCAGGGTAAAGACGACTACACCGACATCGTGGACATGAAACTTCGCTACGCCGTCCGTCTCATCCGCGGAGAGAAGGGCAGCACCGTCCGCCTTCAAGTCATTCCCGCCGGGGCGGATTCCTCTGTGCGTAAGGAAATCAAACTCGTCCGGGACGAAGTCCAAATCACCAGCGGCCGCGCCAAAGCCCAACTCATCGAACAAAAAAAGCCCCGACGGCCAGACCCTCCGCCTCGGCGTCATTGACCTGCCCTCCTTCTACGGTCCCATCAATGACAAGAAAATCGCCGCCGGAGAAGCCTCCGGCTCCAGCACCGGCACCACCGATGACATCCGCATCCTCATTCAAAAATTGAAGGAGAAAAAAATCGACGGCATTGTTCTGGATCTCCGCAATAACGGCGGAGGACTCCTCGGAGAAGCTGTTCGTCTGGTCGGCCTCTTCATTGACAAAGGTCCCGTTGTCCAAATCAAGGATCCTCAGGACGCGTCCAAAAACTCGAAGACCAGGAACGGGGCGCCTTCTATGACGGGCCTCTGGTCGTCCTGACCAACAAACTCAGCGCCTCCGCCTCGGAGATCGCCGCCGGTGCCCTCCAAAACTACGGGCGCGCCGTCATCATCGGCGACCAAAGCACCCACGGTAAGGGCACCGTGCAGACCGTGACGGAAATCAACAACTTCATCCTCCCCACCTTCGGTAAAAAACCCGAGGCCGGTGCGATCAAGCTCACCATTCAGAAATTTTATCTCCCCAACGGCCACTCCACTCAAAAACGTGGCGTCGTCCCGGACATCACCCTCCCCTCTATCAACGACTACCTCGATCTCGGTGAGGAAAAACTCCCCCACGCCTTGGCTTGGGATGAAATCCCCGCCGCCAAGTTCAGCCTGGCTCAAATCCCGCTGGAAAACTCCATACCCGTCCTCGCCGCTCAATCCAAATCCCGCATCGAAAAAGATCCCGATTTCAAGATGATGTTCGACGACATCGAACGCCTGAAAAAACGTCTCGAGGACAAAAAAGTATCCCTCAACGAGCAGGAACGTCGGGCCGAAAAAGCAGAAGACAAAAAACGCAGTGAGGAACGCAAGGCCACCATCAAAGCTCTGGCCAAAAACGCCCCGCCCATCCTCAACATCACCTTCGATAATCTGGAAGGCAGCCCCGATGCGCCCAAAACAACAGGACTACGCAGCCGCTCCAACGAAGATGAAGATGGCGATGGCAAACCTGACGAAGATCCCACCCCGGCCGAATCCTTCGCCGCCGACCTGCATTTGCGCGAAAGCCTCCGCGTCCTGAATGACCTCATCGCCGTGCACGAAAAAAGCTCCTCCGTCACCGCGCAAAACAACTTGAAAGCAAGCTCCCAAGACTAAACACTCTCCGGGTGGAACTCATCCTCGCCTCCTCCTCCTCCCGCCGTCAGGATCTCCTGGAAGAAGCGGGCATCCTCTTCCGCGTGGATGCTCCCTTGGTCGATGAATTCGACTCCCACTCTCGCCCCGAACTCAGCCCCCTCGACCTAGCCCTGGCCAACGCCCTGCTCAAGGCCGAGACCGTGGCCCTCCGCCATCCCCAGGGCATCATCCTCGCTGCCGATACCATCGTGGTCTGCGACGGACGCACTCTGGGTAAGCCCCTGGATCTCACGGAAGCTCATCAGATGCTTCGCTGGCTCAGCGGCAAGACTCACGAAGTCATCACCGCCGTCGTCTGGCTCAGGGTTCAGGAAAAAATTCTCCACGAACACATCGCCCGCACCCGCGTCACCTTTCGCCCCTTGGATGACGCCGCCATACAAAACTACCTCGGCAAAGTTCACGTTCTGGACAAGGCCGGTGCCTATGCTTATCAGGAACATGGTCACGAAGTCGTCGAACGGGTGGAAGGCTCCAAAACCAACGTCATCGGACTGCCCATGGAAATTGTCCAACACTGGTGGTCCACCCTTCGCTGACTCCTGGCATCAAGACCTCACTCAAGCACCCAAGTTTGAAAATTAATCAATATTCTTTTCCCTCTCATCGCCCCGTCCTCCTCCTCGCCCCCATGCAGGACGTGACCGATCTCCCCTTCTGGCGCGTCATGCACCGCTACGGGGGACCCGACATCTATTTTACCGAATATTTCCGCGTCCATTCCACCTCCAGCCTCGAACCCCACATCCTCGAAGCCATCCGCAACAGCCCGGAACAAAAACCTGTCATCGCCCAAATGATCGGCCAGGACATTCCCTCGCTTCTCCGCACCGTAGATCAACTGCAAAAGGAATCCCTTCTCGCCATCGACATCAACATCGGCTGCCCCGCCCCATCGTATGTCGTAAATCCGCTGGCGGCGGTCTGCTCCGCCACCTCGATCATCTCCACCAAATCCTCAGCGCCCTGCGTCAGGCTCTTTCCATTCCTTTCACCGTCAAAACCCGCATCGGATTCGACGACCCCTCCGAATTTGACCGCATCCTCGATCTCTATCAATCCCATGCCATCGACGCCCTCACCGTCCATGGACGCACCGTTAAAGAAATGTATCGTGCCCCGGTCCACTACGATCTCATCGCCCAGGCCGTCCAACGCCTGAGCTGCCCGGTCTTGCCAATGGCAACATTCTTAGCGCCGCCGGAGCCCAAACATCGCCCGACTCACCGGCGCCGCCGGCCTCATGATCGGACGCGGGGCCATCCGCAACCCCTGGATCTTCCGTCAAATCGAGGAACTCCAACGTCACGGCACCGTCCAAACCCAACCCAGCCTCCGCGACCTGCGCGCTTACATCGAAGTGCTTTATCGCGATACCATGCCAGCTTCCCTTCCGGAAAAAAATCCGGGTGGCCAAGATGAAAAAATACATGAACTTCATCGCCCAAAAAATCGATCCCCAGGATCTTTTCCTCCACGAAATCCGCCGCTGCGAAAGCGAGTCCGCCTTTTCCAAACCTGCGACCGCTACCTCAACAGCGACCTGCCCTTCGAGGCCGAAACCCCCGGCGGCTTCCTGCAAAACGCGGGCAACCCACGCACCGATTGTTATTGATCCTCACGTTTCCCTTCCGCCTTGCCTCACGCGCACCTCGATCAAAGGAATCCGGGGTTGCCAAATCCATCTTGAGACGGGATGGTTGTTACCATGAAACAGTGGTTGTCCCTTTCCTGGTATGAGGTTGCCGTCTGGCAAATGCTGCTCGCATTTTTGGTCATTTTTCTCAGCCTCCTTTTCCGTGCCCTCCTCGAAAAACGGATTCTCACCTGGCTGATCAAACTCTTCTCCAAAACCTCGTTTCGTTACGATGAAATGATCATCAAAGCCCTGGGCCAACCCCTCACCGCTTTGGTGCTCGTCGCTGGTCTTTGGACTGCCTTCCGCATCCTTATTCTCCAAGCCTCCTGGGCGGACGAAACCATCAAAACCTGGGGATTCAACACCTGGGCCGTCTCCGTCGGCATGATTACCATCTGGGCGGCCTATCGTCTGGTCAATGTCCTGGCGGAGTATCTGGATGACCTCGCCAGCAAGGACGATGTAGGACTCAAGGGTCACCTCGTTCCCCTGATCCGGCGCAGCCTCCAGCTTCTCGTCATTCTTCTCGGCACTCTGACCGTTCTGGCCACTCTCAATGTGGATGTGGCCGGCCTCATCACGGGTCTGGGCATCGGAGGTCTGGCCATCGCTTTGGCTGCCCAGGAAGCCCTCAGTAATTTCTTCGGCTCCGTCGTGATTTTTACCGACAAACCCTTCCGCGTCGGAGACTGGATTCAAATCGATGGCAAGGTTGATGGCACTGTGGAAAGCATCGGCTTCCGCTCCACCAAAGTCCGCACCTTTCCCAAAACCCTCATGACTGTTCCTAACAAACTGATCTCCGGCGAGATCGTGGACAACTGGAGCGCCATGAACAAGCGCCGGGTCAAAATGACCATCGGCGTCACTTACGAAACCAAGCCGGAACAAATCGAATCCCTGCTGGAGGAAGTCCGACGCCTGCTCCGCGAAGACCCCGGCGTGGATCAGGAATTTCACATGGTCCGCTTCACCGACTTCGGCAGCTCATCACTCGACATCCTTGTTTATTACTTCAGCTCCGACATCACCTGGGATCATCACCTTGCCGTTCGTGAACGTATCAACCTGAAAATCATGCGCGCCGTCAGCGCTGCTGGCCTGAGCTTCGCCTTCCCCACCCGCACTCTGTATCTCGAGGGCGATCTCGCCCGTCGCATGGCCGGCCCCG
>JAAUTS010000134.1 GCA_012031345.1 Blastochloris sp.
CATGGAAGGCCGCCCGGGCCAGTAAGGTCAAGGCTTCCGGATCAACCTTGAGCATGTCTCGCCCCTCGAAAGGCAGCGTGGAGACATGCTCCGCCGTGAGCAAGCGATACTGAGTTGGGTCCGAGCTTAATGGAAAAGGTTTTTGATAAACGAAAGGAGGTGTGGGCATAAAAGGTTCTCTCAAACTAGCTCAGCCTGCTTCTTGACGAAAGCAGGAAGTGTCAGTGTCACGAAAATGACATAATCTATAAGCAGGGTAGTTGTTATGAAAATAAATCCTACTTCATGGACACGTCGTGATGCCTTAAAAACGGGGGCGCTGATGGGCGGACTCCTCGGTGTGGGCACTGTCGCGGCTTGTACAAATTCGAAACGTCCCCGCAACATCATCTTCATGGTGTCGGACGGGATGAGCACGGGCGTTCCCGGCTTGGCGGAAAAGCTCTCCCAGTTGTCCCGTAACCAGGAAACGCACTGGCATCGTCTCAGCCGCGACCCCAAAACCACCCATGGCCTCTTCGACATGGCTTCCATGGACAGCATGGTCACGGACTCCGCTCCCGCCGCCAGTGCCTGGGGTTCCGGACGTCGTGTGCCCAACCGCGTCATCAACGAGTTCCCCGACGGCACCGTGCTGCGCCCGCTCTGTCCCATCCTGAAAGAAAAGGGATGGGCCACGGGTCTCGTCACCACGGCCCGCGTCACCCACGCCACCCCGGCCGGCTTTGTCGCCCATGTCCCGCATCGTGATTACGAAGACGAGATCGCTCTCCAATATCTCAATCAGGTGGACATTGTGTTGGGCGGCGGTGATTTGCATTTTTCCAACACGTATCGTTTGGACGGAGTCGATCTGGAAGGACAGTTTAAACAAGCGGGCTACAGTCTGCTGAAAACGCGGGACGAATTACTCTCCGCCGCCAGCTCGGAGCAAAATCGCAAGATGCTCGGCCTCTTCTACCCCGATCATCTGCCCTACACCCTGGATCATCAACAGGACGCCCGTCTTCTCCGGGAAGTGCCCACCCTGGCCGAGATGACCCAGGCCGCCCTCCAAGGTCTGGCCCGTTCCCGTAAAGGTTTCTTTCTTATGGTGGAGGCGCACGCATCGACCACGCCGCCCACAGCAACGATGCCCCCGCCATCCTCTGGGATCAGTTGGCCTTCGATGCCGCATTGGGCACGGTTTTGGAATTTCAAAACTTCATCCCGACACCCTGATCGTCATCAGCAGCGATCACGGCAACGCCAACCCCGGACTCAACGGCATGGGCCCTGCCTACACCGAAAGCAGCGGATTCTTTCGTCGCGTGCTCGAAGCCAAACGTTCCGCCACACTCCTCAAGCGGGACTTGGAATCCATGCTTCGTCTCAGCAAGTTCCCCTCCGTGCCAGCCGTGATCGAACTTTTCCGCGCAAGCACAGGCTTCAGCATGAGTCCGGCTGAGGCCACGATCCTCATCTCCACCATCACAGGCAAAGCGCCTTTGATGGAGCTGGCCGGGCAACAACAAAACTACTACGCCCAGCTCGGTCAAATCCTGGGCAACTGGAACGGTGTAGGCTGGACAGGCGTGACCCACACGGCGGATTGGACCCTGCGTATGGCGTGCGGTCCGGGTCAGGAACAATTCTCCGGACTCATGCGCAATGATGAATTTTTCGGACGGGTTCTGGATCTGTTCCAAGTCGATTTCCGCAACCCCGAATACCACGGCCCCATCCCCGACGCCATGCCCGCCGTGCGCGGCGCCGCCGACCCAACCGCGTAAACCAAAACAACAAATTTTGTAGAACGTTTCTGGGAAACGCCAAGGGACGGGGATGGAGGTTACTGGTTTCGAGTTACTGAAAACTGAACACTAATTTCTGTCTTAAAACTCCGCGTAAGGGAGGTGGGGAAACACACCCGGAAGCGGGCCTGCGGCCCTTTCTGCCCCTCTTGATATAGGGGATGGGGGAGCGTGGTTTCGAGCTTCTAGTTACTGAACACTGAAAACTAATTCCTACCCTACTTCTCCGGATATTGCTTTTTTAGACGTAATAAAAAATTCGTCGGCTTTGGCGTTGTCGCCGCTGAGACGATAGGCTTTTTCCGCCCGGGCTAGGGCCAGGGGGGTTAGTTCCAGATCATCCACCAGGAGAGAAACGGCGGAAAAAATCTTGGCCGCCTCGCGCGGGTTGCGCCGCGCCATTTGGATGTCGCCCAAGAGCAGACGTCCTTTGGCGTTGTAAGTGCCCTCGGGGTTTTGACGCAGAATTTGCTCGGCGATTTTTTGCGCTTCATCGTATTCCGCCGCCCCGATCATGGCTAGGGCCAAGGGCTCCAACACGGGGCTGCGATTGGCTTCTTCAGGAAAATTCACCCGATACAGTTGCCACTCCCGCAGGGCGGCACCGTGTTTTTTCAACTGACTCATCAGGAGCGCCAAACGCAGTTGCACACGCTTGCGTTGGGTCGCGGCTTTGCTGGAGGCCAGCACGCGGCGGAGATAAGGCTCGGCCTCTTCCGCCTTGGCCGTCTGCTCCATGATCTGTTGCCCTAACCACTCCATCACCTCCAACGACAGTTCCGGAATGTCCCGATGTTTCAGCCGCCATTGATCGTAAATCTCCACTTCCGCCCGCAGAGTTTTCAGATCCGCGCGGCTCAGGGCGATACGGATGCGCTGTTGCGTGGCCTCCAGTGTGTAGCGGGCGGGATCCAGATCCCGGGCCCTGGCCCAAAACGCGGCGGCATCCGTTTCCGCCCCCTGCTCTTGACGCGCCTGAGCCAGCAGCGCGTGAGCCTCTGCCTGCAGGCCGTCCTTGGAGAACTCGTTGACAAAGAGCAGGAGCAGCCTTTCCATTTCTGCATACTTTTTTAAATTCCCGGCCAGCAAGGCTCCCTGCCAGAGCAACTCACGGCGTTGCTCAAAGTCGGACCCCAACTCCACCAAACGACTCCAACTCTTCCACGCCTCCTCATGCTGTCCCAGAGCCAACTCCGCCTGTCCCTTGAACCAAAGCGCCAGGGGGCTGAAGGGTTCCTGGGGAAATTGTTTCAAAATCGATCAAAGCCCCGCCCCGCCGCCGCGTAATCTTTCAGCAGCAGAGCGGCATGGGCACTGCGAAAGAGCAGTGCCGCCTGGACAGGCTTGGCCAAGTCCGCGAAGCCGGATTCATTGCGAATCAGAGCGGCCAACATCGGCGCCGCCGCTTTGTAATCCTGGGCCTCATAGGTCAGGTCCGCCCGGATCAACTGCACCTGATAAACCCAGGCTCCCTTGGGGAAGAGTCCCAGATAACGTGCGGTCTCAGCCAGCAAGCTCTCGCGCCCTTTCCGTGTTTTCCCCGCCTCACTTTGCAGAAGAAGAATGCGGCCCCAGAGTGAGGGCTCCGCCAGGCTGGTCTTGGGGAATTCTTTCAAAATAAATTCATACAGACTCAACGCCTCGTCCCGCTGTCCTCCCAGCCGGGCGGCTTCCGCGCTGAGAAAAAAGACCTGGGACCGCACCTGCTCAGGGAACTCCGGTCGCACTTCATTAAAAACTTTCAGCGTGGCCGCGTAATCCGGCAGGGAAAAGTGGGATTGTATCAGACCGAAGTGGGCCAGCTTCTTCCAAAAATCCGGTGCGGCTGTTTTCCTAACCACTTCATAATAAGCAATCGCGTCCCGAAACTCTCCGGCTTCATGACAAATCTGTCCTGCACGCACCGCCGCCTCCGCCTTGGCTGCTTCCGTCGCGCCACTGCCCAGAACCTGTTTAAAAAAAACCAGTGCCTCCCTGCCCTTGCCCTGCTCCGCCAGCAGGGTGCCTTGTTTGAGGCTGGCGTAATGATAATGCGGGCTGTCCTTACCCGCAGCGAGCAGACGGGTCAGCGCAGGAGCGGCCCGCCCAAGTTCACGCAGATTCTCCGCCGCCAACACGGTGAGATAGTCCGAGCGCAGCGCGATTTCTTTATTCTCCGAGGAGGCCGACTTTTGGAACAGCGGCAGGGCTTCCTTCCATTTTCCTTCCGCCGCCAACATCTCCCCTGACAAAAGTTGCACCGCCGGAGACCAAAGCCCCTGGGGATATTTTTTCTGCCACAAGCTCAACGCCTCACGCGCTTCCGGGAAACGGCCCAGGTCACGATAACATCGTGCCACGCGATAAAGCACCTCCTCCGCATGGACGCCTTCCGGGTGATAACGCAGCAGGTCCAGGAACAGGGTGATGGCGCGGCCCGGATTGCCTGCCCGGACAAAGCCCATCGCTTCCTCTAACAATACCGACTCGCTTGGTTTGAACTGACTCAGATCCAACACTTCGGCTGCGGGTTCCGGGGGACTTTGAGCAAGACTCCCCGCTCCCAGGGTGAGACTCAGGAGTCCGGGTAAAAGAAATCGAGGCAGGGGGCAATCCACTTTTGGAGCCTAGCACAAGGCCTTGGTTCCGGGCATTCCTTTTCTGAAATCCTCCCGCCCATCAGGCTGAGAAAAATTGGAAATTTTACGTTGCCGTCACAGGCACGTCAATTTAGCGTGCTGCTATGGCCACTCTTGCCAATAAGAATCCGTCTCCCCGCACAGCCCAGGGCAAGGACACCTCCGTCATGGCATGGATTGAAGATCCTTATGGCCATATCCTCATGGTCAAACAAACCGCCGGAAAAAAACTCTGGACCCTGCCTGGCGGCAAGGTGCGTCGCCACGAATCGCTGCTCAGCGCCCTGCGTCGGGAGGTTCATGAGGAAACGGGACTCAGCGTTTCCGTGGCTTCCCAAGTGGACCTGTTCGACCGTTACCAAAAAGGAAACCTGACCATCCTCTTCCGTGTGCTGATCAAAAAACAAACCCCGACCCGCTCCAAAAAGCGCGCCTTGGAAATCAGCGACTCCGCCTACAAAAGCACCCTGCCCGTGGCCTCCACGCCATCGGCCCGGTTTTTCTGGAAACGTGCCCAGCACAGTTTCGAGCCTCTCTCCCTCATCAGCACACCCGGATGAACCCGGAGTTGCTCAACCGCGTGCGGGCCGGAGCCTTCGCCCGGATTGTTTTACCGGAAGAAGAACAGGGGCTGAGCGGTTACATCGCACAAGACCCCGACCGCTCCGACTCCCTGCGCTTTGACACCCTGATGCACAATGAAAGCGGTTACCTGGAAAAAGTTTCCCTCAGCCTGCCGGAGAAAGATCTGCTCGCGGTGCATTTCCTCCCGGAAGCCCCCAGCTTTGTTGATGTCGATGGCAACGCCATCTCGCTTCAGGAAGGTTTCGATGCTGGGGGGTAGGGGAATTTCTGATTTCTGATTACGAATTTCTGATTGTAGATCGGAGCGGTGTTTTGTGTTTCCGGTTATTCACCCCATACTTCACAAAGGAACAGATGGCGAAATTGCACAAAGAGATCGTAGAACTTTGGAAGTAACGGCTTGCATAAAACACATAGAAAGACTTCGATCAAAGAATCGAGCAAGTGGCCCTAGTCTGATCAAAGTCACCATATTTTTAATAGCCAGAGTATATGAAGCCTGCCTATTTTAATTTGTGAGTCCTGAGCTAAAATCTTTCCGCTCTTACAATAAACCTCCCGTTTTTGAACGGGTAGCATCTCTTCAATGTTCAGTTGATGAGGAAATCTTTGCCAGAGGTCTTGAGTCTTGGAAAACCCTTGTTGAACCAGATTTTCCCATCTACGAGCCTCTTCAGCAGTGGCTCTATAAAAGCATCGTTCGAGACGAAATGGTGTTGCTGGATCCCACACAAGGAACACTGGAACTTACCCCCCGTTTCTCCAAAAAAACATCGGCTGAGGGTTTTGACTGGAGTATCCGATGTTCCCCTGAGCAGTTCACGATGAATATGCATTCATCACCTGAATCATCTGGCGAACGGCGTTATCCCAAGTTACACTACGAATATGCCCGTTGGCTGCCCAAATGGTTGGAACACTTTAAGCCTGTCAAAATCCATACCCTTGAGATGCTTTACCTCAATGTGCTAAATATCGATACGATCCCTCTGTTCGTTACCCCGGATGGGCTCCAACTTGGTCAGGTCATCAAACTTTTCCCGCCGATCGGAAGTGAATATAAATCAGCAATTCCCCCTTATGAATGTACTTTGAATCTTGCCCTTAAGGAGCGGGAGGGTTCTTTCGTTTCCTTAAAAGTTTTGGACTATCCTCCCAAAGGAGGGCACTTGGCGGTTCGACTGGATATTAGCTGTCGGACGGGAATTACGCCCGGAACGGAGGATAATCCTGAGAAAATTCTTGAATTGCTAAATTGGTGCCATGAACGTATCATTTTCCAGTTTGAAGATGTCTTTACCAATGAGGCAAAGACTCAATTTGAACCAATATCTCTATCATGATCACAGCAGATAACGCCGCCTCAGTTCAAGAGACAGCCAAAGTAGATCATTTTTCAACCGTTCGCACCGGGCAGGAGCGTTCCCGCTCCGTTTTTCAGGCGCCACCTAAAACCGAGTATACCTTAAAGAAACGTTTTGTTGCGATTGAGGGCGGACGGTTTCTTCTTCATCTCCGTGATGGGCTCCGCATATCCCTCGAAGTTGCCAATTTCGAATGTGAAGTGATAGGTTGGGGGATCAAGCTTCCTCAGGCAAAAGTAGGCGAGATTGACCGCCTCTTGGAACGCCAGTTCCTTTCCATGTTCTCAAAGGCAGATGCTCAAAAGCTTACACCAGAAGAAAAAGCAACGTGGCTATCAATCTTGGATCAAGTGGACTATGAAGCTTTTTGCTTCGATCGAGCCGCCCCACGATATCTTGAAGGAACCCTCTTGCATAAAGGGCCAAATTGGCAGGTTGAATGGCTAGATGGCACAAAAGAAAAACTTTCTCCTTATATCGCGGTATCACTGGGCTTTTTAGACAGTGGGGAACAATTCGGTGCCTATGTGCATCTGGACAAAAATACGAAAACTCGTGCGATTGAAAGAGTTCTACCTCTTCCTGCTGTGTGAGTGAAGCCAAATTAGTTCACATTGATTTCTGGGATGTGGGGCAAGCGGATTGTTCGGCTCTCGTTTTGATGATCAATCGGTCCTTTTCATCGATCTGGGTCTATTTTCAACCCCGATTGTAGATTGGCTTAATGACAGGCCGCGGGAGATTCGAGCCATTCTTCTCACTCACAACGACAGTGATCATGCTGGAGGGTTATGTTCTCTGTCCAAAGATCATGGTCGTCGCATCCAGTCAATTTATATGTTGCAAGATCGTCCTAAAAAACATTCACAAATGGAGAAGATCTTCCGTTGTGCTTATGAAGGGGAGCAAAAAGGGTATTACAAGATTACCCAAGCTGCGGCGGGCCAAGTCATCTGGCAAAATCAGGCACAGGGACTAATCCTTAAAATCGTTCATCCCTCCTTTTCGCAGGCTTACTTGGCTTCTAATCCCAATCAACACTCAGCAATGGCTGTGCTGACATATCATGATATTATCATCGCTACCTGGCCCGGCGACTTACTCCTGAAACAGGTGCATGGCGAATTGGGAGGTGCCCATCCTTGGGTAATGAACAGGACCACATCACGGGGCACCAAAGGACTACAAGGACAAACCTGAAGTTGCCCAGTATATTGCTGATATTGTTCCCTCCAGGGCGTTTATCTCTGTAGGCACTTCCAATGGGTATGATCATCCCCGGATTCGTTACTTATTGATGATGGCAAAAGCTGGCTGCCAAGTCATTTGTTCACAGTTAACACAGGAATGCGACAGGAGCCGCAGTAAAAACGGGCCGCCAGTGTTTCCAGGAACTGCACTATTGGGGTTGAGGCCCCCTCGATCCAAATCAAAGGATTCAGTATCTTGCAGAGGCTCTTGGAGGGTTTTGTGGGCCGGAGATCATTTGGTCTCAGATGACCACGACATAGAACACCTTACCCGGATTGCTAAATTGAGACGGCCGCGGTGTCTACAAGGTCGTGGTTGGAAAAAGGGCGAAGCGCCATTAGCATCCGTATCCTAACTTTAATTTTACCTCAAAAACTAAATGACTACCTTGAGAAACACTATTCAAGTGAATAATTTTCCTGACTCTTGAAACAATCGAAGTGCCAAATGAAAGCGGATTCCATTATTTCCGGTCATCTTTCTGCCGTTATTCTATGATCTAAGGAATTTCCGCGATCACCATTAGGGGAAAAACGACAATACATAATCCAGAGTGGTTATATCTGGAGGTAAGGGGATGTTTGTCTTTAAGACATAGTTGCGGGCTGCGCTTCGCGTATTTTTGCAAGCCGCTTTCGCGGCCAGCAAACGAACTTCGTTCGAATCTATGGACGATTTGTCCTTCGGACGGACTCCAGTAACTGGAGGTAAGGGGATTCGAACCCCTGGCCTCTTCATTGCGAACGAAGCGCTCTACCAACTGAGCTATACCCCCGGAACGAGCTAAAAGGTTACCATCGCAGCACCGGGCTCGACAATCAGATTGTTGCTTGGATAAGAAGCCTGGGAGGGAAGAAAACCAACTCCCCAAAAAACCAAAATCTTAGGCCTGCTTCTTTCTGCTCTTTTTTTTCAGCTGGGCTGGCCGGCTTGGGCGGGTCTTGGCTTTCTTGGGTGCGGGAGTGATGACGCGCGCGGGAGCTTTTTTGGCTTGAACTCCGGCCAGCTTGGCGGCCCGGGCACGGGTCTGCGCTTGGAGCCAGAGGTCATCAGGAAAGTCCCCGCTCTGGTCCGGAAGATAGGTGTAGCTGCCGCAGTTTTCGCAAACGGAGATGTCGCTGCGTTGGATGAGTTTGGTGCGGGCACCGCTGGCCACGCTGATGAAACAAGAGCGACAAACCCAATCCCGGACGGGAGCCGTGCTGTCGCGACCCCGCTGGCGGAGGCGGTGATGATGTGCCAGAATCGGGCCGGGAACTTCAGCCTCTTTCCGGGCGATCTCCGAGCTGAGATCCGCATGTCGCTTGCTGCGCTGCCCCGTGGAGGCCAATTCATTTGTAAAAAATTGAGTCGGACCAAGGCCTTCACAATACTGCAAGGATCAGGCATGGGTCAGGATGTTACTGATTTATGAAGCTTATGTCAAATCCGTGAGACAGGTGAGGCAGGGCAAACGCACTAAAAGTTGTTGAGTCTGCGCTCTTTGAATCAGACAAGAACCTTTTTTAACCACGAAGCCCCACGAATCCACTCCCTGCCGCCCTGCCACCTCAAGGAAAACTTTTTTAATTACGTGTAACATTAGTGTCCACCTGCTCGTGACGTGTCG
>JAAUTS010000135.1 GCA_012031345.1 Blastochloris sp.
GCCAGGCTTTCGGCGGTTTTTAAAAACAATGTTGCCGATGAAACCGTCGCAGACAACGACATCGACCTGACCTTCAAAAAGACCGTGGCCTTCGACGTTGCCGATGAAGTTGATGGGGGCGTTTTTCAGAAGCTGGAAAGCTTCCTTGGTCAGTTCATTACCTTTGACTTCTTCAGTTCCGTTGCAGAGGAGGCCCACTTTGGGGTTGGGAATGTGCAGGATATTCTGACAATAGACCGAGCCCATGATGGCGTAGGTGAGCAGATGGAGAGGTTTGGCATCGACGCTGGCACCCGCATCAAGGAGCAGGAACTTGCCATTACGCGTGGGCATGAGCGTGGCGATGCCTGCCCGATCCACGCCGGGGAGGTTGCGGAGTTTGATGGTGGAGGAGGCGACCAAGGCACCAGTGTGACCAGCGGAGACGGCGGCATCGACTGCGCCTTCCTTGAGAAGATCGATGGCCCGGTTCAGGGAGCTGTCTTTTTTGCGACGCACCGCTTCCACTGCACCATCGGTCATTTCGATGACCTGGGTGGTGTGAAAAAGGTGAAGACGGTCCGAGGGCGCGACGTTGTGTTTGGCCAGTTCTTGGCGGAGAACATCCTCATCCCCGACCAGGACCAGACGTTCAATGGCCGGAATGCGAGCCAGTGCCTGCACGGCGGCCGCCACGGGATTGACGGGGCGAAGTCGCCACCCATCGCGTCGAGAGCGATTTTCATGAATTCAGAGCTTGAGGGTCGGAGTCCGATTCTGCAAGCAGAGGCTCTGAAAAACTCAATCCTCCAGGGAAACGGTCAGGACTTGGCGACCCCGGTAGGTGCCTGTTTTGGGATCGACACAGTGGGCGCGGTGGCTGGACTTGGTGCTCTTGTCGGTGCGGAGTTGCAGGGGCTTGTTGCGATGCGAGGCTTTGCGTGTGCGCAGGCGCATCTTGGATGTTTTCTCTTAGGCGTTCCCATGGTCGTCGTCTTTCGTTTTTAGTTTTCCAACGCCCCCCAGACATCATCCCGACGAATTTCGGCGAAGCGGCCATCATCCTCCTTGTGGACATGACCGGTGTAGGGGCACTTGTTGCCAGCCTCAAGTTGACAGCTGGCGGCGATAGGAAAGTCGAGGAGAATATCTTCACGGATGAGAGGCGTCAAGTCGATTGAGTCCTGGGTGCCGATTTCCAAGGTATGTTGAAATTCGGGCACGGGGATGAGGAAGGGGAGGGGTTCGGCGCAACGGGCGCAGGTCAGACGCAGCCTTGCCTGGAGGGTGCCGCTGACCAGACACTCCTGGCCGAGTCGTTCCAGCCGGAGATCGTAGTCAATGCCGAGCCATTCGTCGCCCTGCCCGCAGTTGAGCTCGTAGGGGGCTGGATCCAGGCTGCCTTTCAGTTCCAGACCACCCTCTTCGCGCAGGTCAGTTACCAGGATTTTCATGACCCAAACTTCCTGGCCAAGGCCAGACGGACGGACTCGGGCACAAAACCTTCGATGCTGCCGCCCAGCCGGGCGATTTCCTTGATGATGCGGGAACTGAGGTAAGTGTAGTTGTCCTTGGGCATGAGGAAAATGGTCTCAATCTCGGAGTTGAGTTTGCGGTTCATCAGGGCCAGTTGAAATTCAAACTCAAAGTCCGAGACGGCGCGGAGTCCACGAATGATGGCCACCGCCTCCTGCTCGCGGGCGTAATCCACCAAAAGACGATCGAAGCTGCTGATCCGCAGGCGTTCATGTCCCTGCAAGGCCGGGATGGAGGCTTTGACCAGAGCCACCCGCTCTTCCATGTCGAAGAGAGGGTGCTTGGCCTCGTTCAAAGCCACCGCGATGACCACTTCATCAAACAAACGCAAGGCTCTCTCCGCCACATCCAGGTGGCCGTTGGTGATCGGGTCAAAACTGCCCGGATAGATGGCGCGTCGCATGGTGGTATTGAACAGGAAGAGCCTGAAGGGGTGCAAGGTTTATCGGGAGGCGAACACGAAGCGGTCTCTTCCGAGGAGATCCTGTTGGGTGCTCACTTGGGGAAATCCAGCCGATTGCAGCAAAGCGGAAACCTCAGGGGCCTGGTTCAAACCCAGCTCCAGATAAACCCGTTGGACGGTCGCAGGAATTTGCCGGATCAGTTCCCGGATGAGATCCAATCCATCCGCACCTCCGGCCAGTGCCGTGGCGGGTTCGAAGCGCAGCTCGGCTTGCAGGTTGTCCATTTCGGCGCTGGTGAGGTAAGGAAGATTGGCCACCACGACACTCAGATCCGCCGGAGTTCCGCTGAGGTAGGGACCGCTTGCCCACTGGAGATTGGTAAGTTGGGGGTGACGCTCATGATTTTTTTGAAAAAGCGCGGCGGCGTCTGGTTCCGGTTCGATGCCCCACACTGTCCAGGAAGGCAAGGCGGCCGCCAGACTCAGCGCGATGGCTCCCGTGCCGCTGCCCACGTCGGCCAGGGTGCCGGGAGGGAGTGGTGCCAATTCTTTTTTAATCATGTCCACGAAAAGTTCCGTCTCCGGACGTGGGATCAGGGCTCCCGGCGCGCAGAGGAGTTCCAGGCCCATGAAGCTGGTTTTACCCACGATGTACTGTAGGGGCTCGCGCTCAGCCCGGCGTTTGACCAGCGGACGCAGCGTCTCCAGTTCTGCCTCCGTTAATACCCGCTCAAATTGCAGGTAAAGCTGCATTCGGGGTAGCTGTAGAACATGGGCTAGCAGCAGTTCGATTTGCAGGCGGGGCGAGTCGAGGCCTTTTTTTTGAAAAAATCCGCGCTGCGATTCAGAACATCCAACAAAGTCACGGAGGGGAGTCTTGGGTGCGAGGGGCTGCGATTCAAGAGTAAAAGCGGACGCGGCAGAGCAGGCAGGCTGAGCCTTGGTTGGGGCAAGGCTGGGCTGTAACCCTATCCATGGAGGGCGGCGTGGGCGGCTTCCTTGAGCACCTCGGACATGGTGGGATGGGCGTGAACGGTGCGGGCCAGATCCTCGGCACTGCCGCTGAATTCCATGAGCAGGGCGGCCTCGGCGATCAGCTCAGAAGCGTTGGAAGCCACGATGTGAACGCCCAGGACCCGGTCGGTTTTGGCATCGGCCAGGATTTTGGCAAAGCCTTCCGTGCTGTCATTGGCCTTGGCCCGGCCGTTGGCCATGAAGGGATACTTTCCTGCGCGGTATTGGATCCCCTTTTCCTTGATCTGGTCTTCAGTCAATCCGACGCTGGCCACCTCTGGGGACGTGTAGATGACGTTCGGGATGGTGGCGTAGTTGACCTGTCCGGCCTGTCCCGCCAAACGCTCGGCCACAGCCACCCCTTCGGCCTCCGCCTTGTGGGCCAGCATGGGGCCTTCAACAATATCACCCACCGCGTAGATGTTAGGCACTTCCGTCTGCCAGTGGCTGTTGACGGGAATGCGGCCTTTTTCTCCGAGCTTCAAGCCTGCTTTTTCCAGGCCGAGATTTTCTGTGTAAGGTTTGCGGCCCACGGCTACCAAGAGCTTTTCCGCCTGGAAACTGACTTCCCGACCGTCCTGCTCGGCTTTCAAAGTGATGCCCCCGGCTTCTTTTACGGCGGACAGAACTTTGGTGTTGAGTTGGAAATTCAGACCCTGTTTTTCCAAGGAGCGTTGCAGGGCGGTGGAGGCTTCGACATCGCAACCTGCGGCGATGCGGGGCAGGAACTCAATCACGCTGACCTTACTGCCTAGACGCGACCAGACGGAGCCGAGTTCCAGGCCGATGGCCCCTCCGCCGACGACGAGAAGTGATTCGGGGATGGAGTCGAAGGCGATGGCTTGGTCGCTGCTGACGATTTGTTTTCCGTTAAAAGGCAGGCTGGGCAGTTCAATCGGCACGGAGCCGGTGGCGAGTAAAATATGTTGCGCCTCCAAGTCTTTGCTTTCTCCACCCTGCGTGACCCGGACTTGATGGCTGCTGAGGAGGGAACCGTGACCTTCAAAACGATCAATGCCGTTTTTCTTGAATAAAAATTCGATCCCCTTGTTCAACCCGGAGACCACATCAAGTTTGCGTTTCATCATGGCGGGCAGATCAATCTGGAGATCCTTGGCGATGATGCCGTGCGCGGCGAAGCGGTGTTGGGCAAAATGAAAATGTTCACTCGAAGCGAGCAAGGCCTTGCTGGGGATGCAACCAACGTTGAGGCAGGTGCCACCCAGCACCTTGGCTTTTTCCACCACGGCGACTTTGAGCCCGAGTTGGGCGGCGCGAACGGCGGCAACATATCCGGCGGGGCCGGAACCGATGATGATGAGTTGATAGGTCATGGGCGGAGACGGGAGGATGGTGAAAGCAGGTTCAGAGCAAAGCGATGGCGGGTTGTTCGATGAATTCCTTGATGCGGACCAGGAAGGTCACGGCTTCTTTGCCATCGACGATGCGATGGTCGTAGGTGAGGGCGAGATACATCATGGGCCGGATTTCGACCCGTCCGTTGATGGCGACAGGACGTTCCTGGATGGCATGCATCCCGAGGATGCCGCTCTGGGGAGGATTGATGATGGGGGTGGAGAGCAGGGAGCCGAAGGTGCCGCCGTTGGTGATGCTGAAGACCCCGCCTTCGAGGTCGGTCAGGGAGATTTTACCATCGCGTGCCTTGACAGCATACGCGGCGATGGCCTGCTCGATTCCGGCCAGACTGAGTTGATCCACATCGCGGAGGATGGGAACGAGGAGCCCTTTGGGAGTGGAGACGGCGATGCCGATGTCGTAGAAGTGGTTTTCCACCATTTCATCCCCTTCAATGCGGGCGTTGAGTTGGGGAACTTCTTTCAAAGCATGAACCGTGGCTTGGAGGAAGAAGGACATGAAGCCGAGCTTGATGCCGTGTTTTGGGTGAAACGATCCTGGAAGCGTGAACGCAGGGCCATGATGTTGGACATGTCCACTTCGTTGAAGGTGGTCAGCAAGGCGGCCTGATGTTGAGCCCCGACCAAGCGATCGGCGATCTTACGCCGCAGGGAGGTCATTTTTTTACGGGTCGTGCGTTCGCCCGAGATTGGAGCGGCCTTGCGATCCGGGGTGGTTTCCACCACGGAGGGAATGGGCTTGGGCTGGATCTGGGCCGTGAGTGCCTGGGCTTCTACGTCTTCTTTTAAAATGCGACCGTCCTTACCGCTGCCGCGCAGGTTGGAGGGGTCCAGACCTTTTTCCTCGACCAATTTACGCACGGCGGGAGATAAAGCGTGGTTGCCGGCTTGGGGCTTTTTCTCCGCTGGCTTGGATTCGGGTTCGGAGGTTTTGGCTTTGGCGGGTTTGGCCGCTTTTTCATCAATCAAACCAACCACCTGGCCGATCTTGACTTCACTGCCTTCACTCACACTGGGTTGCAGGGTGCCGGAGGCTTCGGCATAGACTTCCGAGGTGACTTTGTCCGTTTCGATCTCCAGTAGAATTTCGCCTTCACTGACGTAGTCGCCTGCTTTTTTACGCCAGGAGCCGAGGGTGCCGCTGGTAATGGATTCGCCGACGGAGGGGACTTTGATTTCGATCATAGGGCAGGGACGTTGGCGGTCACTCAGACCGTGAGGGTGAAGGCTTGTTGAACAAGATCCGCTTGTTCAAGATTGTGGATGGAAAGGGCGCCCGTGGCAGGACTGGCCGAGGCGTCACGACCTGAGTAGGCGATGTTTCGTTGGAAGGCTTTACGCAGGACGGGCTCAATGTAGGACCAGGCTCCCATGTTCTGGGATTCTTCCTGACACCACAGCACAGTGCCGACGTGGGCGTAATCCGCGGCGAGCCGGGCCAGTTGTTCCTGGTGCATGGGGTAGAGCTGTTCGATTCTGACAATGTGGGTGTCCTCGAACTTTTCTTTGCTACGATGAGCTTCGAGATCGTAAAAAACCTTGCCGCTGCAAAGGATGAGACGGCGCGCTTGTTTCGGGTCCGAAGCTTCACGCAGGATTTCCTGGAAGACGCCCGTCCCGAGTTCGCTCAAGGGCGAACGGCAGGCTTCGAAACGCAGGAGTTTCTTGGGAGACATGACCACGAGAGGTTTGCGGATGCCGCGAATGACTTGTCGGCGCAGGGCGTGGAAGTATTGGGCGGGGGTGCTGCAATTGACCACCTGGATATTGTCCTCCGCACAAGCCTGAAGAAAGCGCTCCAGCCGGGCACTGCTATGTTCCGGCCCCTGACCTTCCATGCCATGGGGCAGCAGGAGAACCAGACGTGAGGTGACGCCCCACTTGGATTCGGAACTGCAAAGGTATTGGTCAATGATGACCTGGGCACCGTTGGCGAAGTCACCGAACTGCGCTTCCCAGAGGATGAGCATTTCCGGGAAATCCAGGCTGTAGCCGAAGTCAAATCCCAGGATGGCGTATTCCGAAAGCGGACTGTTATGAACGCAGAAGGAGGCTTGATCCGGGGACACATGGGAGAGGGGAATGTAACGCTCGCGGGTCTCCGTGTCGTAGAGAACAGAGTGACGATGGGAGAAGGTGCCGCGTCGCACATCCTGACCGGAGAGTCGAACAGGAATGCCTTGGTCCAGCAGTGTGCCGAAAGCGAGCGACTCGGCGGTGGCCCAATCGAGTCCCTGTTTTCCTTCAATCATGGCCCGGCGCGACTCCAGCATTTTGGCGATTTTGCTGTTGATCTTGAGCTGGGCGGGTTGCTCGGTCAGACGCAGTCCGATGCGCTTGAGACGATCCAAAGGCACGGAGGTGTCCACCGGAGCCTGAAGTTCAGGAGTGCTCAGGGCAGGTTTGATTTTCGGCAGAAAACTTTTGGCGGCGGCACGGGACTGGGAAAGCGCGTCGTTGAGCAGTCCGTTGAATTTTTCCACGTAGGAAGTCGCTTTTTCATCCGTGATGTCCCCCGCCGAGAGCAGCTTGGGAATCAGCAGCTCGCTGATCAAAGGGTGGTCATCAATGGCGGAGTAAAGGGTGGGTTGGGTGAAGTTGGGTTCATCCCCTTCGTTGTGACCGTGACGACGGTAGCAGGACAGATCGATGATGATGTCGCGATTGAACTGCTCCCGGTATTCCAAAGCCAGCTCGATGCAATACACGGCGGAAATGGGGTCGTCTCCGTTAACGTGCAGGATGGGGATGCCGTTCATCTTGCCGATGGAGGTGCAGTAGATGCTGGAGCGGGCATCGGCGGGGACGGTGGTGAAGCCGATCTGGTTGTTGATGACGATGTGCAGGGTCCCGCCCGTGCGGTAACCGGGGAGCTGAGACATGTTGATCGTTTCCTGCACGATCCCCTGGGCGATGAAGGCGGCGTCACCATGAATCAGGACGGGGACAACTTTTTTGCGTTCCACCGTGTCGTTGACGATGCGTTGCCAGGCGCGGGCCTTGCCTTGGACCACGGGATTGACGGCTTCCAAGTGACTGGGGTTGGGTGCAGGCTGATGTTGACCTGATCTCCACTCGAGGTGGCGATCGTGGCGTCGTAGCCCATGTGATATTTGACATCGCCATCCCCCTGCACGCTGTCGGGGTAATAGTTGTCCGCGAATTTGTCAAAGAGACTCTTGTAGCTGAGGTTGAGGATGTTGGTTAGGACGTTGAGGCGACCGCGGTGAGCCATGCCCATGACCAGGCGCTGGATGCCGTAACGGGGAGAGTTTTCAACGATGGCGTCCAACATGGGGATGAGGCTTTCCCCGCCTTCCAGGCCGAAACGCTTTTGTCCCACGTAGCGCGTGTGGAGAAATTTCTCGAACATCTCGGCGGCCAACACGCGGTTGAGAATGCGCCGTTTTTGCGACTCTCGAAGCTGGGGCGATTCTGACAATTCTCCATCCGATCACGCAACCAGCGACGAATCTCAAAATTCTGGATGTGCATGTACTCGACACCGATCGTCCCGCAATACGTCGCGCGCAGGATGGCGAGAATCTCGCGCAGTGTCCGCTTGCCCCCTCCGGCCAACTTCCCGCAGTCGAAGCTGGTATCAAGATCCTCGTCGCTGAGACCGAAGTTTTTCAGGTCAAGCCCGGTTTCGATGGGTTTGGCAATTTCCAACGGATCGAGGCTGGCCAAGTGATGGCCCAGGTCCGGTAAGCAAAAAGCAGGTTGTAAATGCGGGCCTGCTTCAGGAGGTAATTGTCATCGTAAGTGCCCTGACTGGCTTTGGGCAGGGTGGAAGCGGGGGCATCTTTTTCCGGGGCAAGCTGGCAGCCCAGCTCGAACCCTTCAAAAAAAGCCGCGCCAGGAAGTATCCACCGTCTCAGGATCGAGCTTCCATTGTTCGTAGAGATCTTCCAATAGGGCGGAGTGGCCGGGCTGCCCGACGCTGCCGCGCGGCGAGCGATCGGTGGGGGAGGGACGCAGAGATTGAACAGAAGATGCGGTCAAGGGATGTTGGTGCATGATGTAAGCTCAATTTAAGCTCTATCTCCCAAGTTCAAACTTGTCAAACTGCGCCACGCCAAGAGAAAGAAATGGCGGCGCGTCATAAGTCCATCTAATTCACAGAGCCACCAATTTTAAACTGATTCTTAGGTTCTGGCTCAACTTCGAGTGATGTGAAAGTGCCTGGTGTGTAGTTCCGCTAATACATCATTCATCCCGCGTCAGGTTCAGGCCCGATTAGCCTCAATTAGATTTCAACTCCAGGTTCGATAGATTTTTTTTCAAATAGTTTTTTTATTTCCGGTTTATTAAGAAGGATGATGGTAAAAACACCTATTACGGTTCCGAAGGGGAATAAGGCGCACAGAATGCAACCAGTGATAAGGATGCATAAGTAGTGTTGCCTCTTCTTGATACAACGACCGCAGAAGATGCTAAAAGCAGCGATGCATTGACCCATCAAAATAAACACGGAACCCATCACAACAAAGAGCCAGCCGACCATGGGTGGAAATGAACCTTGAGAGGAATGGTTGTCTAACAATCCTGTTATTGCTGCGATACCTACAGCCACATGAAGCAGTGGAAACAATGCAAAAACAGCCGTGATGCCCCCAAAAACGTAGTATCCAATACGCAAGTATTTTAAATGTTCTTCTGCTTCATTCATGATGATGCCTCGGGTTCCATGATCCGACTTCACCAGCACCTTTCCTGGATGACAGGGTTCGAGTTTTGTGTTCATTTATAAACTTCCTTTCGGTGAGCGACACGAATTACGAGAACAAATAATACCTCGTTGGTTTTTTGTCAGAGCTTCTTCCATGCGGTCTCT
>JAAUTS010000019.1 GCA_012031345.1 Blastochloris sp.
GGGGATGGGGGAAGCTTTTTGGCATGGCAGGCCGGAGCATTCATGTTTTGCAGCACAGTGAGTCGGAGGGGGCGGCGGGAGCGGGGCGTTGGGCGGAGAGACAGGGGTTCAGGGTGCAGATTTGTCATCTGTATCAGGGGGAATCTTTACCGGATTTGGCAGAGGTGGAGTGTCTTTGGATCATGGGCGGTCCGATGAATATTTATCAGGACCGGGATTATCCCTGGTTGAAGGAGGAGAGGGCCTATTTGGAGAAAGCCTTGGAGGTGGGGAAAAAAATGTTGGGTTTTTGTCTGGGCTCACAGTTGCTGGCGGATGCGTTGGGGGCAAGGGTTCACCAGAATGCCTGGATGGAGATTGGATGGTATCCGGTGGAGATGAGCGGGGAGGCGGGACGGGAGCCTGGCTTTGGGCATTTTCCTGATCGTTTGCAGGTTTTGCACTGGCATGGGGACACTTTTGAACTTCCGGCGGAGGCTCGTTTGCTGGCCTCGAGCGAGGCATGTGGGCATCAGGCCTTTGCCTGGAATGGGAAGGTGATAGGTTTTCAATTTCACATGGAAGTGGAGGTGAGGGATTTGGATGGATTCATCGGTTGTGGTCAGGATTTGAAGAACCCCGGTCCCCATGTACAAACGGAAGAGGAGATCCGAGGTGGAGCGGCGATACACGCCGCACGGGCCCAGGAAGTTTTGGCTGGGTTTTTGGAGGAATTTACGGCGAAGTGAGGGGCATGGCAGTTTTTTCCGAACCTAAAGTTGAGGCGTGTTTGTCCGTGGTCATGCCTGTTTTTAACGAGGTGAGAACGCTTCCGGAAATCATCGCGAGGGTTTTGCGGCAGCCACTGGTTCGGGAATTAATCATTGTGGATGATTGTTCCAAGGACGGCAGTTGGGAGATGCTCCGGGAGATGGGCGCGGCGGAGAGTCGCTTGGTGTTGCAGAGGCATGAGGTCAACCGGGGAAAGGGAGCGGCGCTGGCCACGGGCATCGGCCTGGCCCGAGGGGAGTATGTTATCATTCAAGATGCGGATTTGGAATATGATCCGCAGGAATACGGGAAGATCCTGCAACCGATCCTGGAGAATCGGGCGGATGTGGTCTATGGCTCACGTTTTATTGGATCGGAGGCGAGGCGGGTTCTGTATTTTTGGCATGCGGTGGGCAACGGGGTGTTGACATTTTTATCCAACATCTTCAGCAATTTAAATTTGACGGACATGGAGACCTGTTACAAGGCCTTCCGGCGCGAGATTGTGCAATCGATCCAGATTGAGGAGTCGGGATTTGGTTTTGAGCCGGAGATCACGGTCAAACTGGCCAGGCAACGTCCGCAGTTGAGGATTTATGAGGTGGCGATTTCCTATCATGGCCGGACCTATGAGGAGGGGAAAAAGATCGGATGGCGGGATGGGGTAAGTGCGCTGCGTTGTATTTTGTATTACGGTCTGTTTCGGTGACGTGAAACGATGGCCATGACGACTTCATCGGACTTGCCAAAGTGAGGAGGGCGTCGATAGTCACGAACAGAGAGGAGAGAATAAGACATGATCAGCCTGGCAATATCCAGTCAGAAAGGTGGAGTGGGCAAAACAACCTTGTCCCTGAATCTGGCCTGTTCCCTGGCGCGAAGAGGCTGGAAGGTTTTGTTGGTGGATGCGGACCCGCAGGGTTCGATCGGGATGTCGTTGACGGAGGAGGCGAGCCGGCATCCTGGGTTGTATGAATTGACCTCTCAGGGTCGTGCCCTCAAGGAGCTGGCTTTTGAAACACGGATTGAGAGTCTTCAGATTTTGACCTCGGGCCAGATTGATCCGGCGCATTATTTTCAGTGGTATCAGGATGCGGAGCGGCAAAGCACTTTTGATCCGCTTTTTGAACAAGCGGCCGGGGAGGGATTTTCCATTGTGATTTGTGACACGGCCTGTGGGGTGCACGGCCCGTCGATGGGGATTTTACGCAGTGTGCAGTCGGTGGTGATTCCGCAACAGGCGGAGCCTCTGGCCGGACGTTCCCTGGGATTTTATTTGGAAGTATTGAATCAACTCAGTGCCCAGGGGAGTGCGTTCAGCATACTCGGGGTGGTGATCACGATGTTGAGTTTTGACAGTGAAGATTCGCAGATCATGGCGACGGAGGTGCGGGAGGTGATGCCGTTCAACCTGGTGTTGAACACGATGATTCCGCGTGATGTGTTGTTCCTCAAGGCCAGTCGGAAGGGATTGCCGGTCGAATTTTTATACAAACAAAAACCTGCGGCGGCTGAGGTTTTTGATCAGTTGGCCAAAGAACTGGAGCTGCGGCTCGGGTTGAAATCAAGTCAGGAGGAAGAAGGTGAGCAAACCCCTTTACTCGTTGGACCGTGAGACGGCGCATCGTTTGCTAACCCGTCATGGGCTGGCCCGGAACCTGGATCCGAGCGGGAGTCCGGTTGCGGCGATCCCGGAGGAGGGGGCGGGTCTGATGCCACCTCCCCCGCCGCGTCCGTTGGGTGAAAAGTCTGAGGGAGAGGAACGGAGTCTTTGGCAGGAAAAAAATCTGGAACTGTCCAAGGAATTGGAGAAGTCGAGGCAACAGGTTGCCGAAAGGGAGGAGAAGGTTCAGGTCCTGGAGAAGGCGAATGGACATCTGGAGCAGCAGTTGGATGGGTTGGGAAAAAATCTTCAGGAGGCGGGAAAAGAGATCCAGAGTTTGAAGGAGGAGTTGGCGGGGCGGAGGGTGGAGATTGAGACCTTGAAGCGGGCGGCGGAGCAAAGCCAAAAGGAGAAGGGGCAGGGAGGGAAGTTGGAGGCGGAGCTTGAGCTTTGGAAGGAGCGTTGTCAGCTTGAGAAAAAAGAGAGAGAAACAATTGCGGGGAAACTGATCGAACTGGATCAGGAGTTGACGGCGACGAAGGTTCAGTTGGAGGAGGCAAAGCGGACGGCGGCCCAGGCGGGGGATGCGGAGTTGATGGCCCGTCTGCGCCAACAGCTTCAAACCGGGCGGGATTTGGTAGCGCGGGCGGGTCAGGATCATGATAAACTTTTGGCGGAGCGAGCGGGCTTGAAGAAAAAGATCGAGGAGTTGGAGCTGGAACTTTTCAAATCCAAGGAGGCCTTGAAACAGGCGGTGATGGCGGTTCATCAAGCGCGAAGTGGGGCGGGGTGACGCCGGGTTGTCACATTTTTTTGATAGTCGCCGCTTGTTAAAGCCTGGCTGAAAGTCTAAGAAGGGGTTGAGGAGACGAATTTTGATCACATTGGCCATATGCAGTCAGAAGGGTGGAGTTGGGAAAACAACGGTATCGCTCAACGTGGCGGCGGCCTGGGCGGAGCGGGGGGGAAAAGTTTTGTTAGTGGACGCGGACCCTCAGGGATCGCTGGGTAAGGCCTTGGCAGCGGGTTCGGGACAGGTGGAAGGGTTGAAGGGGGTTTTGGAGGGGGGCTTGAGTTTGGATGCAGCGTGTTTGCAAACCCGGTTGCCGGGCTTGCGGGTTTTACCACATGGTCGGGTTGATTCGGCAGATCACACGCGCTGGCTACAGGACGGGCAGGAGCCGGATTTTTGGAATCGTTTGTGGGAACAGGCGCAGGCGGAGGGGGTGGACTGGTTGATTTTGGACACGGCGGCGGGGGTGCATGGATTGACTCTGGGAGTTTTGCGCAAGTCGGATCATGTGTTGGTTCCCCAGCAGGCGGAGCCTTTGGCCAGTCATTCCCTGCCGATGTTTTTGGAGTTGGTAGGGGAACTGACGCGGGAGTATGAGGGTGGACGGATTTGCGGGATTGTGATCACGATGCTGGATTTTGAGCGGAGCGAATCTTTGGAGGTGGCCCAGGAGTTGAGGCGAGCCTTGCCGGGGGATTTTCTGTGTCAGACGGTGCTTCCGCGTGATCCTCTTTTGTTAAAGGCGAGCTGGCATGGGCTTCCCCTGTGTTTGCTAGGGCCAGAGGCGCGCCAGTCCGCGCATGTTTTTTCCCAACTGATCGCCGAGATTGGGTTCCGACTCGGTTCAACCGGCCCCTCCCCTTATGAGCAAAGCTCCGATTCCTCCCAGCCCCTCCCGTTCATTGTTTGAAAAAGAGGCTCTGACTGATTTGGTTCAACGTTACGGTTGGAACGAAAAAGGAGCCAAGCCCAAACCTGTCCGCCCAGCAGTGGCGGCGGGGAAGAAGGGGACATCTCCGCAGCGCACAGAAGAGGGAGAATCCAAGACATCTCAAGGCCATGGGGTGAATCTTTTACCTCCGACTCCGCCGGACTTGGCGGAAAAGTTGAATTCGAGTCGGGAAGAGTTGGAGCAGATGCGGCGGGACAATCAAGCTCTGGAGAAGGAATTGCGGCGCTTGCGTCAGAAAATGGATGAGACGGAGCTTGCGCGGGAAAAGGAGAGAAACGAGGCCGAGCTTTCGCAGCAGCAAGCGAAGGATTCCGAGCGCAAGCGGGAGCGGGAGGAGGCGAATAAGTCGGGGGCGGAGTTGCAGGCATTACAGAACGTGGTTGAGCAACTACGCGGGGAAAGGGATGAAAAAGAGGGGCAGGTGATTTTTTTAAGCGAGCAGTCTGAGGAATTGAAGAAGCGGGGGGATGAATTTGAGGGACTTTTGCTCAACAGTCATGCCGAGATCAAGAGCTTGAAGGACAGCCTGCAGCAACGAGAAGCCCAACAAAAGGAGCAGGAGGAGATCATCCGGGGAATGGTTGGGCGTTGGGAAGAGGAGAAGCAGGGATTGAAGGCGACGATTGATAAGCTGAACTCCGAGCTGGTGGTGGAGGGGGAGGGGAGCCTGTCCGAGGCTTTGATGAAATCCCGCCAGCAACTCAAACAGGGTGCCGCCCTGCTTAAACAAAGCATGGAGGAGACTCAGGCCCAGAAAGGGGAAAACAAGGAGTTGCGCCAGCGTGTGCAGGAGCTGGAGGCGGAGTTGAAGCGCAAACCGAGTGAGGCGGAGATGTTGGAGCAAAGTGGCCTGGGTCAGCGGGTGACTGAATTGGAGGCGGAAAAACAATCACTGTTGCAGGAGTTGGAGTCGTTGAGGATGTTGCAAGGGGAAGTGCAACTTTTGCAAAAGCGGGTGGCGGATGCGGAGGCGGCGGCTCACAACTCTCAGTCCGCCGTCAGTCACGCCATGGATTTTGCTTACAAGGCCACTCAGGATAATGAGTTGATGAAGAAAAAACTGCAGGAAGCCGGCATACGGATGTAGGCGGCGACGGGGAGGCGATTTTTCTGGAGTCGTCCGGTCACTTGGGCGATATTCCCACTTCACAGTTCCGGCCGGCTTAGCTCAGTGGTAGAGCAACGGTTTTGTAAACCGTCGGTCATCGGTTCGAATCCGATAGCCGGCTCATTTTTCCCGCCTGGCCAAGGCTTCGGCGAAGAGTCCTCCCCCGAGACCCTGGGGGCTGGATGGTGAGGGTCGGGTGGGAGCGGAGCCGGGGTTGAGGCCGGAGTTTGAGCGGGCATTTTTCATGCCGCCGCCCTTGCTGATGGCGGAGAGTTCGGGGCGGGATTTCATGGAGAGGGCGACACGTTTGCGTTCGGTGTCCACTTCCATGACGGTGACGGTGACTTTGTCCTGAACCTTGACCACGTCGGCGGGATTTTTGACGAAGGTATCGCTGAGTTGGCTGATGTGAACGAGACCATCTTGATGCACGCCGATGTCCACGAAGGCCCCGAAGGCGGTGACATTGGTGACGATGCCGGGGAGTTTCATGCCGGGTTGAAGATGGCTGACTTCCGAGACGCCCTGGGCGAAGCTGAAGACTTCGAATTGGGCGCGGGGATCACGACCGGGTTTGGCCAGTTCATTGAGGATGTCACGGAGGGTGGGCAGGCCGACCTTTTCGTTGACGTAACTTTCTAATTTGATTTTGCCACGCAGTGCGCTGTCGCGCATGAGATCGGCGGGTTGACAATGGAGGTCGCGGGCCATGGCTTCGACCAAGGGATAACTTTCCGGATGCACCGCGCTGGCGTCGAGGGGATTGAGGCCGTCCCGGATGCGGAGAAAGCCTGCGGCTTGTTCGAAGGCTTTGTCTCCGAGGCGGGGGACTTTGAGAAGTTCCTTCCGGGTTTGGAAGGGGCCATGTTGGTTGCGGAAGCTCACGATGGCTTCGGCCAAGGAGGGACCGAGCCCGGAGACGTAAGTGAGCAATTGTTTGCTGGCGGTGTTCAGCTCGACGCCGACGCCGTTGACGCAGCTCATGACGGTGTCATCCAGGCTGCGCTTGAGGGCGTTCTGATCCACGTCGTGTTGATATTGACCCACGCCGATGGATTTGGGATCGATCTTGACCAGTTCGGCCAGAGGATCCATGAGGCGGCGTCCGATGGAGATGGAGCCGCGCACGGTGAGATCCTGATCCGGGAATTCCTCGCGGGCCACGTCGGAAGCGGAATAGATGGAGGCACCGCTTTCGTTGACCATGACGATGAGGATGGAGGGGGGAAGCTTGAGGGAGCGGATGAAGGTTTCGGTCTCGCGTCCAGCGGTGCCGTTGCCGATGGCGATGGCTTCGACTTTAAAATGGGCACTGAGTTTACGGATGACTTCGGCAGCTTCGCGACGTTCGAAGTCGGATTTGTCAGGATAGATCACGCAATGGGTGAGGAGTTTCCCCTGGGGATTGAGCAGGACAATTTTACATCCGGTGCGAAAACCGGGGTCGATGGCCAGAACATTTTTCTGACCCAGAGGAGAGGCGAGAAGGAGTTCGCGGATATTTTCCACAAAGACCTGAATGGCTTGTTCATCGGCCCGTTTCTTCGATTCCAAGCGCATCTCGACCTCGATGGCGGGGCCGAGCAGGCGGTCGTAGGCATCGGCTGCGGCGGTGGAAACTTGAAGGGAAGAGGGGGAGGAACCGCGGACGAAGAGTTGTTGCAGGAGCTGGACGGCGGGCTCGGCGGGGGGCTGGATGCGGACCATGAGAAAGCCCTCTTTTTCGCCGCGCCGCAGGGCCAGGATACGATGGGAGGGGGCGGAGGTCAGGGGTTCGCTCCAGGCAAAATAATCCTTAAACTTGGCGGCTTCGGTTTCCTTGCCTTTGATCAATTTGCTGCTGAGGAGGGAGTGTTCGCGGTAATATTGGCGGAGTTGTTCGCGGGCACTGCTGTCGTCACTGATTCGTTCGGCTAGGATGTCACGGGCACCCGCCAAGGCGTCTTCGGCGGTTTCGATGGGGGAATCCGGCAGATGATTTTTGGTAAATTTCAAGGCTTCCTGGTTGGGGTCGAGAGTGGAGTTCTGGGACCAGAGCAGGTCGGCCAGGGGTTCCAGGCCAGCTTCCTTGGCCATGGTGGCGCGGGTGCGGCGTTTGGGGCGGAAGGGTTGATAAAGGTCTTCCAGGCGGGTGAGGGTTTGCGCCGTGGTGAGGGATTGTTGGAGGGAATCGGTGAGGAGGTTGCGTTCGGAGAGAGATTTCAGGATGGAATCGCGGCGGGCGTCGAGTTCGGCCAGTTGGGAGAGGCGGTCGCGGATGTTGGTGATGGCGACTTCGTCCAAGGTTCCGGTGACTTCCTTGCGGTAGCGGGCGATGAAGGGGACGGTGCCTCCTTCCTGAAGCAGCATGGCGGTGGCATAGACTTGTTTGGGTTGGAGTTTGAGTTCCTGGGCGGTGAGGCGGATATGGGATTCGGAAAGCGTCATGGTAGGGGGAGAGAATGATTAAAATTCAGGAGAAGTGAAGTTAAGAAAGATGAAAAACTTTCCAAAAAAAGTGACAGACATTTTTAGGGGGAGTGTGGTGGAGTGGGTGGAATGAACAGGATCGTGATTGGAGTAGGGGTGGCGGGGCATCCGCTGGCGGCGGCGGGGAATACCTGGGCCTTTTTACAATGGGTTTTGGGTTTTCGTGAGTTGGGCTGGGAAGTGTGGATGGTGGAGGGTTTGGCTGGGGATCAGTTGATCGATGAGCGCTGGCAGAAGGGGGTGGCGGCGGAGGGGAGTGAGAATGTGCGACATTGGCGGGCGGTGTGTGAGCGTTTTGGGTTGGCGTCGCGGGCGAGTTTGTTGATTGATGATGCGGCGGAGAATCTGGAGGAATTGAGGGACTTTGCGCGCAGCGCGGATGTGTTTTTGAATGTGTCGGGACATTTTAAGGGCAAGGGTTTGGAATTTCCGCGGGCGCGGAAGCTTTATTTGGATTTGGACCCGGGCTTTACGCAGATTTGGGCGGAGACGTATGGGGTGGATATGAATTTTGCCGGGCATGATGTGTTTTTTAGTTATGGGACGCGGCTGGGGCGGGAGGGTTGTCGTGCCCCGACTTGTGGAATCGAGTGGCAGGGGGTGTTGCCGCCGGTGGTGTTGAGTCAATGGCCGGTGCAGCCGAGGCAAGGCAGCTTTGAGGCATTCAGCACGCTGGCGCACTGGCAGGGCTATAAATGGTGTGAGTGGCAGGGAGCCTGGTATACGGGCAAGAGCGAGGAGTTTCACCGTTTGAAGGAGGTGCCGGGATCGGTGCCCGCCCGGATGGAACTGGCCACGGAGGTGGAGGCGAATGCCGAGGAGTTGAAAGCTTTTGCGGAGGGAGGCTGGTGTCTGGTGGATGGGGTGGCAATCAGCCGATCGTTTGAGTCGTATGTGGAGTATTTACGGAAGTCTTCCGCCGAGTTCAGTGCGGCCAAGGGGGGCTATGTGTTGTCGCAGGGAGGCTGGTTCAGTGACCGGAGTGTGTGTTATCTGGCCAGTGGACGACCAGTGGTGTTGCAGGCGACGGGGATAGAGGAGAGGGTGGGGTCGGGACGGGGTTTGCGGGTGTTCCGAAGTCCGGAGGAGGCGATCCGGGAGTGTCGCGAGGTTTTGGAAAATCATGAGCAGGAGCAGAAGGCGGCGCGAGAGTTGGCGGAAACTTTTTTTGACAGCCGCGTGGTGATTCAGGATATGTTAGGAAAAATCTGAGCGTGGCGGGATAGCGGTTGGGATAAGTTTGTCGAGCGGAGTTTGTCAAAGAGGGGGGTGGAGCAGGAGGGAAAAAGTGTAAAATCTCGTTTAAAAAGAGGCAGGGAGAGAGGGGATGGGGGGGAGAGAAAAATATTCCTGCGAAATGACACAAAAAAGAGTTGACGGAGAGGACGTAAAACGAGTTTTTGCGGGAGAGAGACATGTTTTACTCACAGGATAAAATGATTTGTAAACTGTTGATGGGAAAGGGCTTAAAAGTTTATTGTCCAGGTTATTTGCAAGTTATTCACAAATCGCTAAGTCGTTGAAATTGAGCTAGATTACGAACAGGTGACGGCTTGATGACGTTGGAGAAAATGGTTTTTGTGAACGAGGCTGTATTTTTTCATTTACGTGGCGCGTGAGTTCGTTCTGATGAGACCCAACAAGCTATGGATGACGTGACATTAAGGTATGAGTGGCAGGCGGGAGACAGGGGGCAAAGGTTGGACAAGGTCCTGGCTTTGAAGTGGGAGGTGTCGCGGGTGCAGGTGCAGCGGTGGATGGATCTGGGAGTGGTTTTTTTGGGAGAGGAGAAGGCGGAGCCGCGGAGCCGGGTGAAGGTGGGGGATGTTTTGGTGGTGGCGGTTCCCGAAGCGGTTCCGGCGGAGTTGAAGCCGGAGGATCGACCGCTGGAAGTGCTTTTTGAGGACGCGCATTTTTTGGTTTTGAACAAGGCGGCGGGTGAGGTGGTGCATCCGGGTGCAGGCCATGCGGAGGGAACCCTGGTGGCGGCTCTGTTGCATCATTGCCGGGGTGGACTGTCGGGAATCGGAGGAGTGGAGAGGCCGGGGATTGTGCATCGTCTGGACAAGGATACCTCGGGGCTCTTGTTGGTGGCCAAGACGGACCAGGCGCATCAGAATCTTTCGGCTCAATTCAGGAACCGGAGTATACGGAAACGTTATGTGGCGTTGGTCATGGGCAAGCCGAGGCATCTAGCGGGGACTTGGGAGGGGGCGATAGGACGGCATCCGCGGAGTCGGCAAAAGATGGCGATCCGGGAGGATGGGAAGCCGGCGCGGACGGATTACCGGATTGAGACGAACTGGCAGTTTGCCTCGAAGCTGGAGTTGGAGATTCACACGGGTCGGACGCATCAGATCCGGGTGCATTGTGCGGCGGCGGGTTGTCCGGTGTTGGGAGACAAGACTTACGGGAGAGCGCATCAACTGGGGGAGAAGTTGGGGGTGGAGCGGCAGATGCTTCACGCGTGGAGGACGGAGTTGTTGCATCCGAAGACGGGGAAAAGCATTGAGTTTACAGCGGAGCTGCCGGAAGATTTCAGGAAAGCGGAGTTGGGCCTGGAGGCACTGGCCCGTGAACGAGCCTCATGAATCCGGAATCAACTGTGAAGATGGAATTGAAAGAAAAGACGCTGGAGTATCTGGGCTGTCTGCTTGAGGCGGGGCAGAGCCAGGTGGAGTTGAGCGCGGGGTGTGGGAAGATGTGTTGCGTTGGGGGAAAAAGGGTCAGGGAGCGGGGGGAGAGACTGTCCCGAAGCGGGAGGGAAAGGGTATGGCGACAGCAGTGGCACCCCGGCGGGAGCAGCGTGGGGTGGAAGTGCCGCGTTATGAGGCGGGGCTGGGAGTGGAGCAAAAGCGGGAGGCGCTGCGGGAGTTGATGCTGCGGCTGGAGAATTGTGAACGATGCCAAGCTCTGTTTCGGCGCAGAAAAAAGATGGTTTTTGGTGTGGGGGATGTGGCGGCGGAGATTTTGTTCGTGGGGGAGGCGCCTGGGCCGGAGGAGGATGAGGCGGGGGAACCTTTTGTGGGGCAGGCGGGGCAGTTGTTGACCAAAATGATCGAAGCGATGGGCTTGAGTCGCTCAACGGTTTACATTACGAACGTGGTGAAGTTCCGTCCTGACATGCCGGCGGGCGGTGGGGGGAATCGCAAGCCGACGCAGGAGGAGTTGGAGGCCAGTCTTCCTTACTTCAGGGCGGAGGTGGAGATTCTACGCCCGAAGGTGATTGTTTCGCTGGGTGCCACGGCGTTGGAGGGTTTGTTGGGATTGGAAAAAGTTCCATCACACGGATGCGGGGAACCTGGATGGAGTTTGGTGGAATCCCGGTCATGCCGACCTTTCATCCGGCGTATTTGTTGAGAAATCCGTTGAATGAAGAGAAGCGGAAGGTGTGGGAGGATTTGTTGGCGGTGATGGACCGTTTGTCGATGCCGATCAGTGAAAAGCAGAGGGGATATTTTCTCAAGAAATGAAAAGCGGAGGAGAGCAGGAGGCGGTTTGGGTGGTGTTTTGCACGGTGCCGGATGAGGAGACGGGGAGAAGTTTGGCGGGGCGGGTGTTGGATTTAAAATTGGCGGCCTGTGTCTCGTTGGTGCCGGGGGTTGGAATCGCATTGACGTCTGGCGGGGGGAGCGGCAGGTGAGCCGGGAGATTTTGCTGGTGCTGAAGACTTTGGAGTCGAAGTATCCTGCCCTGGAGAGTGAGTTAAAAAAGGGGCATCCTTACGAATGTCCTGAGATTGTGGCTTGGCCTTTGGCGGGGGGGCAGGCGGCTTATCTGGCGTGGGTGCGGGAATCAGTGCAGGAATCCTTGAAGGAAGAATAAGGGTAAGGCGGGGCAAATGTTACAAAAGTGTGACATTAAAAATGATCAAAATTTAAAGATAAATTTTTGAACATTCCGAGATGTCGGCCTGTCTATATTATCAGTTGTATACTAGGCGGGAGTGCGTCTCCTCGGGTTTCCATCACCCATCCTCCTTGACGCACTCCCGTCATTTTTTTTGGTAAAACGCGGGGTGTTGAGGCGGGTGAATCAGCGTGCCATGGGATTGTAACAAGCATAAGCTTGCCTTTCGTCTTTAGCCACACTTAGCTGTCTGTCCTTTCATGAACGCAAAAATATTGATTATCGATGATGAGCCGGATGTGTTGGATTTGTTGTCGATGAATCTGAAAAACGCCGGGTTCAAGGTGATCACGGCGGACAATGGGGAAACGGGTTTGAGCAAGGCACGGTCGGAGATCCCGGCGTTGATAGTGCTGGATCTGATGTTGCCGAAGGTTTCCGGGATTGAGGTTTGCAAACTTTTGAAACGGGAGTCGGCGACTTCGGGGATTCCGATCATCATGTTGACGGCCAAGTCGGAGGAGGTGGACCGGATTGTGGGCTTGGAGTTGGGGGCGGATGATTATGTGACCAAGCCTTTCAGTCCACGGGAGCTGCTGCTGAGAATTCAGTCGGTGCTGAGGCGGAGCAAGTCGGCGGAGGTCAAGGCGGAGAAGCTGAAGATCGGGGAGTTGTTGTTGGATCATGCGCGGCATGAGGTTTTTGTGGGGGGTGAGGCGATTGATTTGACGGCGACGGAGTTCAAGTTGCTGGCGATTTTGATGGAACGACGGGGCCGGGTGCAGAGTCGGGATCGTTTGTTGAACGATGTGTGGGGTTACGAAAGTGTGATCGACACGCGGACGGTGGACACGCATATCCGGCGTTTGCGGGAAAAGCTGGCGGGTTTGGCGGATTACATAGAGACGGTGCGCGGGGTGGGGTATCGGATCGTGGATCAGCAGGAGTAGGAAGTTGGGCATTGAGCCCGGCGTGGAAGCGGGCATGATGGGTTGAGGATATGTGGTTGTTTTTATTCATCCTGGCGGTGGTGATTTTCCTGGTGCTGTGGTGGATTTACCGCAGGCAGGTGATCAAGCCTCTGCGACGTGCCTTGGGGCACAGCAGGTTGTTAGCGGAGGGGAAGATCAGTGAAGGGTATGTGGTTTCCGGGATTCCAGAGATTCATGATTTGGTCAATGATTTGCAGAAGATTGATCAGCGGGTGCGTCAGTTGAGTTCCTACATGAGGGTGGAGGAGTTCAGTTTAAAAACGATTCTGGCGAGCATGGTGGAGGGGGTGATCGTGACGGACACGGACAGTGTGATCCAGATGGCCAATCGGGCCTTTGCCCAAATGTTCCGTTTGGAGCGGGACCCGGTGAAGCGGCCTTTGATGGATGTTTTGTTGCAGCCGGACATCAAGGCGATCATTGATCAGGCCTTGAAGACGGAGCGGGAGAGTTCCGGGGAGGTGTTGA
Source organism: Blastochloris sp. (assembly GCA_012031345.1). Lineage (GTDB taxonomy): Bacteria > Verrucomicrobiota > Verrucomicrobiia > Methylacidiphilales > JAAUTS01 > JAAUTS01. The sequence goes on from JAAUTS010000019.1 coordinate 12,985, forward strand.
TTGAGGACCTGCTGGATCAGCAGCAGAGGCGGGTGTTCCAGGTGAGTGCCTCGCCGCTGGGAGAGCCAGGGGAGGGGCCGAAGGGGGTGGTGGTGGTGTTTCATGACATTTCGAGGATCAAGCAACTGGAGGATTTACGGCGCGAGTTTGTGGCCAATGTTTCGCATGAGTTGCGGACGCCGCTGGCGATTTTTCACGGGTATCTGGAGACGATTTTGGAGAACGCGGAATTGCCGACGGACGAGGTGCAGCGGGTCTTGCGGGTGATGAAGCGGCATTCGGATCGCTTGAATGATTTGGTGGTGGATTTGCTGACCTTGTCGCGTTTGGAATCGGGTCAGATCAAGATGGATTATGTGGATTTGAATGTGTTTCCGATGTTGGAGAGGTTGAAGGCGGATTGGGCGGGGTTGTTTGAGAAGAAAAAGTGTCGTTTGGTGTTGAGCTGTCCGGTTCCTTTGCCGACGATTGAGGCGGATACTTTGCGGGTGGAGCAGGTGTTTTATAATCTTTTGGAAAATGCGCTGAAATACTCAGACGACGGCAAGGAGATCGAGGTGGGGGGAATTCATGAAGAAGGATCAAAATACGTAAACTTCTACGTTAAAGATTATGGAACGGGGATACCTTCGGACAAGGTGGATCAAATTTTTCAACGATTTTATCGGGTGGATCGGGCGCGGTCGCGTGACAAGGGGGGGACGGGCCTGGGTTTGGCCATTGTGAAGCACATCGTCCAGCTTCACGGAGGGAAGGTCTGGGCCGAGAGTGCCCTGGGGAAGGGGACGACGGTTTGGTTCCAGATGCCTACGAGCCGGCTGGAGCTTGATTCAGTGTGGCCAGGGTCTGAGGATCCCGCACGTCAGCCCAATTCCCCTGAAGTTCGCAGCCTTTGATTTTTAGCCCATCGCCCGCCATGGCGGTGAGGGCATCGGTCAGTTCATACTCGTCGCGGGGTGATTTTTGGAGTCGGGCGGTGTAGTGGAAGAGGGAGGGGGTGAAGGCATAAACTCCGGCATTATACCAGGGTGAGCTGACTTGACCGGGCGCGGCCTTTTCAATGATGCGTTCGAGGAAAAAATCCTGATCGAAGAGCACGGCACCACCTTGGCTGACATTTTCCCCGCGTTTGACGCTGATGACCCCGTCGTGATGAAAGTGGGAGAGCAGGCTGGAGTAAAGATCGGGCTGCATGAGGATATCGCCATAAGAAAGGATGAAGCGGGAGTCGCCGATCCAGTCGCGGGCGAGTTCGGGAGCCTTACCGGTGCCGTCCATGACGAGTTGGCGACCGTAGGAGATGCGGACTTGATGGGAGTGGCCGTCGAGGAAATGGTCTTCGATGACCTCCGCGCAATGACCGGTGATGAAAAAAAAAATCCCGGACCCCGGCATGATCCCTGAGTCCGCAAAGAATATGCTCAAGTATCGGTCTGCCATGGACTTGCACCATGGGTTTGGGCAGCTCGCGGGTGAGTTCCCCCATCCTCTTTCCCTTGCCAGCAGCTAGAATAATTGCTTTCATCAGCTACCTTTCCACCAAGGAAATCAAGCTCTGACAAGGAAGAATTATGCCTATCTATAATAATGTTGTTGAAACTGTTGGTAAAACCCCGTTGGTGAGACTGAACCGTGTCACGGAAGGCCTGGAGGCCACCATCGCTCTCAAGTGTGAATTTTTCAATCCCCTCGGAAGTGTGAAGGACCGTATTGGTGCGGCCATGATTGAGGCGGCGGAGGCAGCGGGGGTGTTGACCAAACAAACCACCATCATTGAGCCGACCTCGGGCAACACGGGAATCGCGCTGGCCTTTGTGGCGGCGGCCAAGGGATACAAACTGATTTTGACCATGCCTGAGAGCATGAGCCTGGAGCGGCGGACTTTGCTGGCCATGTTGGGAGCGGAGCTGGTCCTGACTCCGGCGGCGGAGGGAATGAAGGGTGCCATCGCACGGGCGGAGCAGTTGCACAAAGACACGCCGAATTCCTGGATCCCGCAGCAGTTCAAGAATCCGGCCAACCCGGCCATTCACCAAAAAACCACAGCGGAAGAAATCTGGAACGACACGGACGGCAAAGTGGACATCTTGGTTTCGGCGGTGGGAACGGGGGGGACGATAACGGGTGTTTCGGAAGTGTTGAAGAAGCGGAAAGCGGGCTTCAAGGCGGTGGCGGTGGAGCCGAAGGATTCTCCGGTCATCACCCAGACCCGCAATGGAGAGCCGGTTAAGCCGGGTCCGCACAAGATTCAGGGAACAGGCGCGGGTTTTGTGCCGGACAACCTGCATCTGGACATTGTGGATGAGGTTATGACGGTGAGCAACGATGAGGCTTTTGAAATGGCGCGTCGTATTGCCAAGGAGGAGGGTTTGCTGGTGGGGATTTCTTCCGGGGCGAACGTGGCGGCGGCAATTCAACTGGCGCGGCGACCTGAAAACAAGGGCAAGTTGATTGTCACGATCGGGTGCAGCACCGGGGAACGTTATCTGAGCACGGCTTTGGCGGAGGAAGCACGGAAACAGGTGGGAGGGTAGGGGCGCGGGGCAGGGGGCATGGAGCATGGAGCATGGAGGATGCTGGTCTTTAAACTCCGCGTGAGTGGGCTGGGGAAACACACCCGGAAGCGGCCCTTTGGGCCTTTCTGCCCCTCCTGATACTAGGGGATGGGCTTGGAGGCTGGGTTGGACTTAGTAGGTTGTTTTTAAGACAGTCCAAGAATTCGGACTTGTTCCTGATCTTAAAACTTTAAACTTCGCGGAAGCGGCCTTATGGGCGTTTCTTCCCCTCTTGATACTAAGGAGAAGATTTGAGGTTGGGGTTTTGGCCGGGGAGATCGACCCGGTATTCTGTCAGCAAGGTTCCCTGGGCGCGGAGGAGGTCGGTCAGGGCGTTTCGGTAGTTGACCATGGAGCGGAGTTCCTGGGTGCGGGCTTCGGTAGCGTCGCGTTGGAGTTGGAGAACGGTGTAGCCTGTGCTGATGCCTTCCTTGAGTTTACGGGCTTCGGCTTCGGCTACTTGTTCGGCATAGATGCGGGCGGAGCGGCTGGTATCGAATTTTTGTTTGTTGATGCTGACGGCGCGGGCGGCGTTGTCTACTTCAACGATGATGCTTTGCTCAAGGTCTTTGATGCGGAGGAGGCGTTGTTCCTTGCGGAGTTGAGTGGCATCGCGCCGGGCTCGTTCGGAGCTGCTGCCCAAGGGGATTTCCACGGCTAGACCCACGGACCAGTCCTCGTCACGGGTGTCGGCAACTTTGTTCCAACTACGGCGGAAGGTGGGGCCGAGGCCGGAGTAACCGAGGCTGCCGCGGAGATCGACCACGGGGAGGAGTTGGTTTTTGTCGAAGGTGAGTTGGATGTCATCCTGTTCGGCCAGATGCAACTGACTGCGGTAGTCGCGCCGGTTTTCGAGACCAGTGGCGGCACTATGAATGGGGTCGGGGCTGAGTCCGGGGCTGGTCAGGGCGTCGGTGAGTTGGAGACGGGTGGGCAGGAGTTCGGTGATGTTGCGGGAGATGAGGCGTTTGAGTTGGTTGGCGTTTTGGTAGATGGACAGGTCGGCATCCAGGACCTGACCGAAACGAGAGGCGGCCTCGCTTTGGGCTTGTGAGACGTCCAGAGGGGTCGCGGTGCCGAGGTCGAGGCGGGCCTGGTTGTCGGCCACGAGTTGTTCGGCCAAGACCAGGGAGGCCCGCTTGGAGTCGGCATCGGCCACGGAGAAGAGGAGTTCGTGATAGGTTTTAAGCACGTCCTGGATGATGCCTTCCACGCTGTGATAGAAGGTTTGATCGGAGGAGAGAACGCCTTTGATGGCGATGCGGCGGGAGGCCAGGTTGACATCGCTGCCAGCGTCCTTGAGCAGGGGTTGCGTGATGGTCAGTCCGGCGAAGGAGTTAAATTCGTTACGGAAACTGTTGAAGGTGTTTTCCGAGTTGGTGTTGCGTGCCTCGAGGCCGACTTCGGTTCCGAGAGGGGTCTTTTGAGTGAGTCCGACGCTGGAGCGGGTGTTTCGGGCGTTGGTGGAGGAGAGGCCATCGGCGGCCTGTTGTTCGGCGGAGCGGGGTGTGCTGCGCTCCCCGTATTGGATATCGACGCGGGCGCGGGGATCGTAGCTGCCATCGGCCACGGAGATATCGGTGCGGGCGATGGCGGGGTTGATGCGTTCAATGGCGACGTCCAGATTGTTTTGTATGGCGAGAGCGATGGCGTCTTGGATGCTGAGGGTGAGTGTGGCGGGGGCCGTGGGTTGAGTCGGGGCCACAGCCTGGGGCGTCTCGGCCAGGGCGGTGGTGATGCCCAGCAGGAAGAGCAGCAGGGTCCGGGAGACCCAGGGGGATGGGGAGGGATCAGGCATGGCTGGGAAAAAGGAGCTGGGCCAGCGTGGTTTTCAGCGCGTCGAGACCTTCATGGTCGAGGGCGGAGATGGGGAGCACGGGTTGGCGGATTTTGGAGCGGAAGGTTTTGAGGTGGGCGTCGGTGCCGGGTTGATCCATTTTGTTAGCCAGAATGACGAAGGCTTTTTCCGCGAGAGTGTCGCTGTATTTTTTGAGTTCCTTGCGGAGTTGACGATAGTCGGCCACGGGATCACGTTCCTGGCCGGACATGTCGATGACGAAGGCGAGGACTTTGCAGCGTTCGATGTGACGGAGGAATTCGTGCCCCAGGCCCACGCCGTCACTGGCACCTTCGATCAGGCCGGGGATGTCGGCCAGGGTGAATTTTTGATATTCGTCCAAGTCCACCATGCCGATCATGGGGACCAGGGTGGTGAAGGGGTAGGGGCAATTTTGGGATGAGCGTTGGAGAGGGCGGCCAGCAGGCTGGATTTGCCGGCGTTGGGGAATCCGACCAGGCCGACGTCCGCCATGGATTTGAGTTCAAGAATGTATTGGCGTTGTTCTCCGGGGGCACCGGGTTCAAAGTCGGCGCGGGCTTTGTTGAGAGAGCTTTTGAAGTGGAGGTTGCCGCGTCCGCCGCGTCCGCCTTCAGCCACGAGAAGTTTTTGTCCGGCCTGAGTCAGATCGGCAATTTGCTGGCCGTGGATGGGATCGATGGCGCGCTCAAAGGTTTCGTCGGTGACGGGGAGTTCCATGACCACGGTGCCGGGAGGGACGCCGATGGTGATGTCCCGGGCGGACTTGCCGGTTTTTTGGCCGCCCTTACCGTTGGAGCCGCCGGGGGCGTAGTTGTGGGGTTTGAATTTGATATGGGCGAGGTTATTGAGCTGGGGATCGACTTCCAAAAAGACGGAGCCGCCGCGACCGCCATCACCGCCGTCGGGTCCGCCGAGGGGAATAAATTTTTCGCGACGGAAGGACATGCAACCATTGCCACCTTTACCGCCGCGAGCCCAAACGCGAACACGATCGACAAACATGGGAGTGAGGTTAGCAGCCTCATGCTACAAGACTAGGTAAAAAGTCAAAATCGTCGTTGCCTAGCAGGAGGGGCACTACGATGGTCAGAGGTCTTGGAAGAGTTCGGGCTGTTCGCGGTCTTCGAGTCGGGTGAGGATGTTGAGGCAGCGGGCGGTGAGCCAGGAGAGGAGTAATCCGATCATGATGGGTAGCGGAGGCCACCAGGTGTGGGCGAGGTCAAAGGAGAGGTAGGAGCCGATGGCGCAGGCACCGAGGTAGAGCAGGAGCAGGGAGAGGCTGCCCAGGCGGGAGGGGATGAGAGCAAAGGCTCCGGCCATGAGGCAGGCGCAGATGAGGAAGAGAAGGTAGAAGGTGTGGCCGAGTTCGCGCGGGGTGGAGCCGCTGAGCAGTTGTTGCAGGAGATGGTAATGAAGGTGGATGGGTGGGCGAGGTCCGGAAGAGGTGAGCAGGGGTTGATAGGTGTTGGGGGCTTCGGAGCCGACCAGAATGATATTGCGCCGGATTTCGTGAAAGGATTCCAAGCCAGAGCCGCCGTTGCGAAGGTCTTCGGCGGAAATGATGGCGGAGTAAAAGTCGGTGGGCTGAACCGGGGAGGAAAAGATGCGGGAGTTGCGCAGGATCTGGCCTTGTGGGTTGATAGGGATTTCCAACAGGAGCCGGCCTTTGGCATCGCGCAGGAGGACCTGGCGACCAGGTTGAATTTGGCTAAATTTCCAATCTGCGCCGAGGTGGTCGGCGGCGATTTGCAGGGCGAAGGAGGGCAGCCAGCGGTCTTCCTGAAAAAAGACAATCGGCAAGTGGGAGTTCGGGGTGCTGGTCCGGGCGCTGAGACCTGCGGGGGCGATGTGAGCGGCCTGGGAGAAGATGGCGGAGGCGACACCGGGGAGGGTGTTGGAACCGTATTGGGAGAGGACGATGGAGTTGAAACGGGCCATTTGATTGGCCAACTGAATATCGTAGATGGGATAGAGGGCATCGCCCTCGCTCAGAGGCAGGTCGAGGGCGACGACGGAGGGGGAGAAGGGGCCGATAGCATTGAGAAGGATGGCGTAATCGAGGCTGGACCAGGGCCAGGGTTGATCGTTGGTTTTTTGGAGGTGATGAGTTGGATGGGGAGTTCGCGGGGGAGGGGTTGCAGGGACTGGTAATGGTGGAGGAGTCTGGCGTCCCAGGGGTGAAGGAGTTGGGATTTCCAGAGGAGCGTGGCGAGGCCGAGGGAGAGGGCCATGGCGAACCAGGGAAGGGTCTGGGCGTGGCGCTGAAGGAAAGCGGGCATGACTGTTCTTATCATGAAAAGTGTAAAAACAAAGAAAAGTTGTTGTCGTGGGGGTTGAGGTGTCGATTAGGAAAACTTTAGCAGAGGATTGTGCGACTTATGGGAGCTGAGGAATCGATGAAAAATGGGGCTTAGGGCAACTTTTTCTTGCCATCCCGTGGATGCTTGGGCTTACTTTCGGCCTCTTTTCTATGTTTGTTCCTTTTATTGCAGCTGCAGAAGGTTTGCCGATGGCGGCGCCGACCTTGACCACGGTGTATGGGTTTCCCATCACCAACTCCATGGTGGTGGCGGCAGTGATGGCCGGGCTGATCATCCTGGCGGCGCAGCTGGCGACGAGGAATCTGGCCTTGGTGCCGGGTCCGGCGCAGAATTTTTTCGAATCGATCATTGAAAATCTTTCCGGGGTATTGGAGGGGGTGTTGGGCTGGGATTTGTTAAAGAAAACTTTTTGGTTTTTTGCCTCAATCTTCATTTTTATTTTCGCCTGCAACCTTCAAGCCTTGATGCCCGGTGTGGGGACGATTGGTTATGGAACAGGCAGTTCGTGGTATAATCTTGAACATGTAACCGCTCCCTGGCTGCGTGGTGCCCATGCGGATGCCAACATGACTCTGGCTCTGGCCTTGTCCTTTTTCATGATGTGGATTTACTGGGCGGTGAAGTTCAACGGGCCTGTCGGAGTTTTGAAGCACATCTTCATACCCAACGCCAAGCTGAGCAGGGGGATTTTTTTCCTGGTGTTGCCCTTTTTCCTTTTTGTGGGGTTGATTGAAATTGTTTCGATCATGGTTCGTCCTGTGTCTCTGACGTTCCGTTTGTTCGGGAACATTTATGGGGGAGAGGCGATCATTGATCAGATCAAGCACACTGCGCCGAATCTGGTGGTGAAGACGGGCATCCTGTTGCCTGTTTATGCCTACGAGCTGTTGGTGGCGCTGGTGCAGGCGCTGGTTTTCACACTTTTGACCGCAGTATTCACCGCCTTGATGTGTCGTCATGAGGGTCATGACGGGCATCATGAAGAGGAGGATGGGAAAGGTCATTGAAACTTTCCGTGTCGGTCGGTGGCGGGTCTGCCGGGGCACTGGAAACTAAACTGAACAAAGGAAGTCTATGGAAGGTAATCTACAAGTTGGTCTGGCTGCCCTGGCAGCCGCTATTGCGGTCGGCATGATTGGTGCCAAGGCGTCGGAAGTGGTGGGACGCAACCCCGGCTCGGCAACGCCGGTGTTGGTTCAATCCATTCTGGCGATGGCGTTGGCTGAAGGCGTGCTCTTCATCACCATCATCATGGGTAAATAATTGATCGGGAGGCTTGGTGCGCGGAAGCGCCCGGGCCTCCTTTTCAATCAACGGTAAACGATGTTATGAACAACTTTTTATTTCTGGCGGCAGCGGCTCCGAAGACCGAATCGGATTCCATGGTCATGGAGATGGTTCACAAGTTTGAAGGGGTGGGGGTCAATGCCAGCAGTCTTCTGGCCCAGTTTATTGTTTTTTTGACCCTGGCTTTTTTGCTGAAAAAATTTGCCTTTGATCCGATTTTGGCAGTGATGGATGAGCGGCGGCGCAAGATTGCCGAGTCCTTGGAGAACGCGGAGAAGATCAAGAAGGAATTGGTTGAAGCGGAAGCGACGCGGCGTGAGATCATTTCGAAGGCCAACGCGGAGGCCACGGCCTTGATCGAGGAGGCCAAAAAGAGCGCGGACCTGGTGGGAAGCAAGCGGATTGCGGAAGCGACCGCCCAGGCGGAGTCTGTGCTGTTGCGTGCTGATGAAGCGGCCCGGCGGGATCGCGAGAAGCTGATGTCGGATTTAAAGAAGGAAGTGGCGGGCATGGTGGTGCGGACCACGGCCAAGGTAGTGGGCCGGGTCATCACAGCGGAGGACGAGGCCCGACTGCGCCAAGAAGCGGCGGGGAGTCTTTCCTAAATTCTTTTCACGCATCTATAGAAATAGAAGAATTCATTTGCATGAAGATCAATCGCGAAGCACGGAACATGGCCAAGAAGCTTTATAACAGCTGTCTGGTCGGGGGTTTGATCGATGAGGATCGGACCAAAAAAACCGTGGCGTATCTGGTCGAGAAGAAGCCGCGCAATTATTTCCCGATCCTCAACCGCATGAAAAAGCTGATCTCGCTGAAGCTGGCGGAATCTGCGGCCGTGGTGGAATCCGCCGCGCCTCTGGGGGCGGAGGAGCAGGTGTTGAGCGGGAAAATCCGCGAGCGCTTCGGCTCCCACGTGAAGATCCGTTTTGTTCAGAAGCCCGAACTGCTGGGCGGCCTGCGTATCACGGTAGGCAGCCAGGTCTGGGACGGCAGCATCCGTTATCGCTTAAACACCTTGGAAAACAGTTTTTAATTCAACCCATTTTAATCATCAAGTAACCCACAGAAAATCCCATCGTATGAGCACATTGCTGGAAGACATCGAATCTCAAATCAACGGCCTGAAGACCCAAGTGGCCAAGTCCAACGTGGGCACGGTCCGCGAAATCATGGATGGCGTGGCCAAAATCGAGGGCCTGGCGGGTGCGGCACTGAACGAGATGTTAGAGTTCCCCGGCGGGGTTTTTGGTCTGGCCTTAAACCTTGAAGAGACTGAAGTGGGGGCGATCATCCTGGGCAACTATCTGGGCATCAAGGAGGGGGATGAAGTCAAAACCACGGGCAAGCTTTTGCAGATTCCCGTGGGCAAGGGACTTCTGGGTCGTGTGGTCAACATGCTGGGCCAGCCGATTGATGGCAAAGGCCCGGTGGACAGCCAAGTTTCTTATCCCTTGGAAAAATTGGCCCCTGGCGTGATGAAGCGCAAGTCGGTCAGCCAACCTGTGCAGACCGGAATCATGCCGATTGACGCCATGATTCCGATCGGTCGCGGTCAGCGTGAGCTGATCATCGGTGACCGGGCCACGGGCAAGACCACCATCGCTATCGACACCATCATCAACCAAGCCCGCATCAACAAGGCGAATGAAGGTAAGGCGGGGTTCCGTCCGCTCTATTCGATCTATGTGGCTATCGGGCAGAAACAGTCCAACGTGGCGCGAGTGATCGGGATTTTGGAAGAGGCCGGGGCCATGCCTTACACCGTGATCGTGGCGGCCAGTGCTTCGGACTCGGCCACCATGCAATACCTAGCTCCTTTGCCGGAGCGGCGATTGGGGAGTGGTTCATGGACAATGGCATGGATGCGCTGATTGTGTTTGATGATTTGTCGAAGCACGCGGTGGCGTATCGTCAGGTGTCCCTCGTGTTGAAGCGTCCCTCCGGTCGTGAAGCGTATCCGGGAGATGTGTTCTACCTGCACTCGCGTTTGTTGGAACGTTCGGCCCGTGTGAACGAGGCCAACGGAAATGGTTCCCTGACGGCTCTGCCGATCATTGAGACGCAGGCGGGTGACGTTTCGGCCTACATTCCGACCAACGTGATTTCGATCACGGACGGACAGATTTATCTGGAGACGGACTTATTTTATCAGGGGATTCGTCCGGCCATTTCGGTGGGTTTGTCGGTTTCCCGTGTGGGTTCCGCCGCGCAAATCAAAGCCATGAAACAGGTGGCTGGTAAGATCAAGGGCATGTTGGCCCAGTTCCGCGAGTTGGCGGCTTTTGCCCAATTCGGATCGGATTTGGACACGGCCACCAAGTCCTTGATTGAACGTGGTCAGCGTATTGTGGAGTTGTTCAAACAGCAGCAATACAATCCGATCCCGGTCGAAATCCAGGCCACGATTTTGTGGGCGGTGCAGAACAACTTCTTTGACACGGTTCCGGTGGACAAGGTCAAGGAGTTCCAGACCCAATTGACCGACTTCCTGGAAAACCGTCACCCCGAGCTTCTGGCCAAGGTGCGGGAGAAGGCGGCCTTCGACGACGAAATCACGGCCGAGCTGAAAAAAGTCATCGGACAATTTGTGGAGAGCGCGAAAGCCTGATCCTGGAACTGACCAACCGGAACGAGAAACCCGAAACTTTAAAATCACGTCATGGCCAACACCCGCGAAATTCGGCGTCGGATCAAGTCGATCAAGAACACGGCGCAGATCACCAAGGCGATGCAGATGGTGGCTTCCTCCAAAATGAGGAAGGCACAGATGCGGGCCGTGGCCGGGCGTCCTTATGCCAGGATGTTGGATGAGGTGACGGCGCATCTTTCCGAGAATTCCGGGGAGATTACCCACCCGCTGCTGGATCGACGGGAGATTAAAAAGCGGGGAATTTTGATCATCACTTCGGACAAGGGTCTCTGTGGAGCCTTGAACACAAATTTATTGCGTGATGTGATGAAGGCCGACACGGGGAATTCGGTTTACGTGACGATTGGGCGCAAAGGCCGCGGTGCCCTGGCGCGCTTGGGTAAGGACATCCTGGCGGATTTTGAGATGAAGGAAAACTTCAGATTCGCCGACAGCAAACGTGTCAGCAAGTTGATGTTGGACAAGTATCTGGCGGGGGAGATCGACACGATTGAAGTTTATTACAACAAGTTTGTGAACACGCTGGTGCAGGAGCCGACGCAGACTCAGTTGGTGCCGATTCAACCGGAAATGCTCGGACACACAGAGGACGGCACCCGCAAGGCCACGGAATATATTTTTGAACCGAAGGCGCAGGAGTTGTTGGCGCAGTTGCTGCCCTACTTTGTTCACTATGAGTTGTATCAAAGGATCCTGGACGCCCACGCCTCCGAGCACAGTGCGCGGATGGTGGCCATGAAAAATGCCACAGACAACGCCAAGCAGTTGGTCAAGGAATTGACCTTGGAATACAACAAGGTCCGCCAGGCGTCCATCACCACGGAGCTGCTGGAAATCAGCACGGCGGCGGCAGTTTTGGCCTAAAGACTTTATTAATTAAAAATCTCACAAGAATCACCCCTCACCGAAACAAAAAAACAGTGTTATGAATACAGGAAAAATCGTACAGGTCATTGGCCCCGTAGTGGATATTGAATTCTCCGACGGTCAGGTGCCCGCCATCTACAACGCGCTCACCATCGACTATACGGTGAGCGGCAAAGCCACCCAACTCACGGTGGAAGTCCAGCAGCATCTGGGTGAAGGCTGGGTCCGCACTGTGGCCATGTCCTCGACGGAGGGGTTGACCCGTGGAGTGACGGTGGTGGATACCGGCGCGCCGATCTCCGTCCCGGTGGGTGAGGGTGTCTTGGGTCGGGTCTTCAACGTCTTGGGACAACCCATCGATGAACGTGGCCCGGTCAGCTTTGATAAAAAATATCCCATTCACCGCGACGCTCCTTCCCTGACCGATCAGGACACCAAGCCTTCGATTTTGGAAACTGGCATCAAGGTCATTGATTTGATCTGTCCCTTCACCAAAGGAGGTAAGGTCGGAGCCTTCGGGGGTGCCGGGGTTGGTAAGACAGTGGTCATTCTCGAACTCATCAACAACATCGCCAAAGGTCACGGGGGTTTCTCCGTCTTCGCCGGAGTGGGTGAACGAACCCGTGAAGGAAACGATCTTTACCAAGAAATGTCAGAAGCGGGCGTCATCGCTGTGGAGACGGATGAAAAAGGCCATCCCATCCATGACAAGGACGGCAACACCGTGCTCAAACCCGGCAAGTCCAAAGTAGCGCTCGTTTACGGTCAGATGAATGAGCCTCCCGGTGCGCGTCTCCGTGTTGCGTTGACGGGACTGGCCATGGCGGAGTATTTCCGTGATGAAAAAAACCAGGACGTGTTGCTCTTCATCGATAACATCTTCCGCTTTTCCCAGGCGGGTTCTGAAGTGTCCGCGTTGCTGGGCCGCACCCCGAGCGCGGTGGGTTATCAACCCACACTCTCGGCGGAAATGGGTCAGTTGCAGGAGCGCATCACCTCCACCAACAAAGGCTCCATCACCTCGGTGCAGGCGGTTTATGTTCCGGCGGATGACTTGACCGATCCGGCTCCGGCCAACACCTTCGCCCACTTTGGACTCCACCATCGTGTTGGAACGTTCCATCGCGGAGTTGGGGATTTATCCGGCGGTCGATCCGCTGGCTTCCACCTCGAAGGCTTTGGCACCTGAGATTGTCGGGGAAGAACATTATGCCGTGGCCCGTGGCGTCCAGAAGGTATTGCAGCGTTACAAGGATCTGCAGGACATCATCGCCATTCTGGGCATGGATGAGCTTTCGCCCGAGGACAAGCTCACCGTCTATCGTGCGCGTAAGATTCAGCGTTTCCTCAGCCAACCCTTTGCCGTGGCGGAAATTTTCACTGGCACCAAAGGGGAATACGTCAGCATTCAGGAAACCGTGCGTGGCTTCAAAGAGATTCTGGACGGCAAACATGATGCGGTGGCGGAAGGCCAGTTCTACATGAAGGGTGGCATTGATTCCGTGACCAAGGCCTCCTAAGCGGAGAACTAGTCCCCAGAATCCAACTTCCACGATCAACCAGAAAAGAACATGCCCACACTTCAACTTGAGATCGTCACTCCGGAAAAGAAAGCCTACGAGGCGGAAGTCGATTCCGTGGTACTGCCCGCCGTGGAGGGGGAGATGGGCATCCTACCCAACCACATGCCTCTCATGACGGCCATTCAAGCCGGTGAAATCCGGGTCATGCGCTCGGGCAAAGAGGAATCGCTGGCGGTGGGAGAAGGCTTCGTTGAAGTTTCGGGCAACAAAGTTTCCGTCCTGACCGAAGCGGCCATCACGATTGAAGACATTGACGAGGGCCAGGTGGAGGAAGCGATCAAGCGGGCTCAGGAAGCTCTGGCCACGGCCAAGAGCGATCCTGATGAAGTGGCGGCTCTGGCCGCCAGCATCGCCCGCTCCACGGTGCAACTCCAGCTCAAGCGCAAGAAGCGGGCTTGAGACTTGGTGGGGGGGGAGTTTCGGGTTCCTGGTTTCGAGTTTCGAGTCTGGGTCATCTGTTCTGTCTTTAACTTTTCAAGTAGTTACTAAGCAGATCGGTAGGGTTTTCAACCGTCCTTTAATCTTCTCCTTGGCGGCCATCGCGCCTTTGCGGTTGGTAGCGTGAGCGGAGCCAGCGACTGGGAAAAGATCGGAACTACGCAACAAAATCTGAATTCGGATCAGGTTGCCCGGAGAAAGTCAGGTGGCCTTGGCCTGAGAATTGTAGTATTTTACAGCGGGTGTATCCATCAAATCACCAAACGAGTTGAAGAACGTTCGGAAAGTGATACTGCACTGAGAGAAGAAAATCTGGAGAAAGATGTTAAAGATTGATGCCCTAATAAAATTTCATTTCGGCACCTAGTTTGATAGTCTCTCAGCAGGGCAAACGCACTAAAAGTTGTTAAGTCTGTGCTGGTTGAATCAGACAAGAACCTTTTTTAACCACGAAGCCCCACGAATCCACCCCCTACCGCCCCGCCGTCCCAAGGAAAAAACTTTTTAATTCGTGTAACTTAGTGTCCATTCGTGGTTTAAGCTCCTTTCTCTTTCTGAAATTTAAGTGCGTTCGCCCTGAGTCTCTCAGGGGTTGACGGGCTTTTTTACGGCTGGTTAGATAAGCCTAGTTTCTCATGGTCATCTTGGTTTTCCTCATGATTCTCCTCGTTTGGCCCTTGGTGAGCTTATCGCAGGCGCAAGGCTCTGCGGAGGCTGCTGATGTAGGCCGGGTTCGTATTCCCGCCAGTTTGCAAGAAATGGAGACCCTCAGCGCGGGAGTGTTGACTTGGTTGCCGGAACTTTACGACCCGCGCACTGGAGGGTTCTATGAAAGTCTGGCCACACGGGAGCATCCTCAAGGGGGGCCTGATATCCAATCCACGAGTCAGGTGATGGGAATCCTGCGTTCCACCCGTCTGCTGGCTTCGATGCCTCCTGAAATCAAAGAGCGGATGCGCCACTATCTGCAAAGTCGCCAGGATGCCGCGACCGGCTTTTTGTGGATGTGGATTATCCGCAAATGCGCCAGCAGGAGCGCGTCATGGGGCGGGCCTTACAGTTCGCCTTGGGTTCACTGAATCTCCTCGGAGCCCAGCCGTTGCATCCGCTTCCAGGGACGAAAGAGGAACCGCTTCCGGAACGATTTGCCTCGGAAGCAAACTTGAAGCATTGGCTGGATGCTCTTGAATGGGACCGTCCTTGGAAGGCATTGGACGCTGTGTCTTCGCAAAAGGGCGTGCTCAAGCTGCTGCCTGAAGCTACGCGCCAACCGCTGGTGGATTACATCTACAATTATGTCAAAGCCAAGCAGGATAAGCAAACCGGGATGGTTGGAAGCGGTGAGGCCATCATTCTGATTTCCGGCATGGCCAAATTCGGGTGGTTTTGTAAGGAGTTCGACCTTCCCATCCCAAGGGCTGACGAGGACTATGCGTTTGTGATGCGCTGGTATCGCACAAAACCCGAGGTGAAGACTCTTACTCTGGTGCGCAATCCCATTCATCATCTGACGGACCTGCGCCCTTTTCTCAGCCAGCCGATGTCCGAGGCGGACAAGGAACTCGTGGTGCGCGAATCCACGCGGATGATGAAGGTGTTTCGTCAGAAGGACGGGGCCTTCTCGATGCAGCAAGCTGAGTTTCCCCTTCGTCCCAACGATCTCTATCCACCGATTGGCACGAGTTCCCGTCCGCAGAGTGACGTTAACGGAACCAGCCAAGCCAGAACCATCCGCGAAAAAGCCTACGAGCTGATGGGCGTGCCACTTGAGAAAATCCCCCCGCTGGCTGGGAGCATCACTTTTTGGGAGGGGATTCGTAGGAGGGAGGGAATTTCTAATTTCCCCGCGTAAGGCGGGGCAAGCTGATTTTGAATGGGGAGGGCTCGGGCGGGACGCCCAAGCCAGCGGACAGGATGTCCGCGCTACGAAGAGAACAGCATGCTTTTTAAGAAGGATTAGATGACTTCCAGATCTCCAGCGCAGGTCGCACTCGTAGGTAGCATGGGAGGGTTCGTTTCCAGGTGGGATGGAAAGATAAACCTTTACTTTGGGGTGGGGGCTGCGAGTTTGCGTGCTGATCAATCGCTTCCCTCTGAAGCCTAGTAGTTGTGTTTCAGGTTTCCTGTCCGCTTCCAAAGGTAATTCGTTCGCGCTGTGTGCGTGTCCTTCAAAAGTCGGCGTGAGCTCAACAACCCAAACTGAAAGAAACCAAACTATGAAACTCTACGTAGGAAATCTCTCCTTCAAAACAACCGAACAGGATCTGAATGATCTTTTCAGCCCCTTCGGCAACATCACCGACACCAACATGATCATGGATCGTGAAACCCAGCGTCCCCGCGGTTTTGCGTTTGTGACCATGAGCAGCTCAGCGGAAGGCCAGGCGGCAATTACGGCATTGAACGGTAAATCCGTCGATGGTCGTGATTTGACCGTCAATGAAGCCAAGCCCATGGAATCCCGTGGTGGTGGCGGCGGTGGCGGTGGACGTTCCGGCGGAGGTTATCGGGATCGTCGCTGATTCTGTAGCTGTCTGTTTTCAAAAACCGTCTGTGAACCCTTGGGTTCCAGGCGGTTTTTTTTTGTGGGTGTTTTCAAGGAGGGGGAGGAAGGGGGAAGAATACCTGGGCGCTTAGACCGAGGTGGTCGGAGCCAACATCAGGGCCGATGCGGAAGTTCCTGAGTTGAACGCCGCGGGCCATGATGAAATCGATGGGAATGCCGAAAAGAGGAGAGTTGTGGGAATAGGAGGGACGGAGACTGCGTTCGAAAAGAAAGGCGGAAAGCCCGGAAGCTTGGGTGAAGCGACGGTAGCCGTGGGTCCAAGGAGTGGCATTAAGGTCGGTCAGGAGAATCACGGGGTGTGTTTCCTCGCGGACCCAGTTCGCCACTTGATCGAGATGGCGATTTCGTAGATGGGATTGGTGTGGAGTCATGGGAGGAAGGGGATGGGTGGCGAAGATGACCAAGGAAGGCGGGTGGGCCAAACGCACACGCAGGCTGGGGATGCGGGTCAGTGGGTCGTGGAGTATGTCCGCCTCTGAGAAGGGATGGCGGCTCAAGATCCAGATGCCAAAGTTGTCCGGGCGCAGTTCTGCGATTTGGTAGGGCCAGGCGCGACTGAATTCGCGCAGTTGACGGGCCCAAGTTTCATCGACTTCGATCAGCGCGATAACATCCGGGTTTTCCTGAAGCAGGTAATTCTTGACGGCCTGAGAATTTCGATTCTGGGTCAGCACGTTGAGGACGAGCACCTTGAGCGGAGCTGAGGACTGAGGCGGGACTTGGGTTGAAGAATTTGGCAGGAGAGAGAGCCCGATGGGGGCCAGGTTGAGCAGGAGGAGGGCTGTTCCCACAAGGGCCCAGAGCTGTCGTCGTAGGCAGAGGCTGGTGGCAAGCAGGAGAAGCGAAGCCAAGCTGTATTGAATCCGCAGATTGCCCAGGAGATCGGCTAGCCAAAAGAAGGAATCCAAAAATGAAAAGAGAGTGACGAAGACAAGCCCCCACGCGCCAATTTGAAAGAAGGCATGGAGCAATCCTGAAAGGCTCGGGATGTAGGTGGGGCGTTCCATGATGGGACGCTGAAGATGCCAGATAAGGTTGCCGTCTGCAAAGAGTGAAGATGTCCCATGTTTGAGTGCTATTTATATTGCTGGGATGGCAGATTATTCTGTTCTGCGATGGTATTTAGGATCAGTGAGATCAGAGGGCTTGTCGTCCGGGAGACCAGCAGGTGGTGCGGCCGGCGATGGTTTCGCGGATGAGAGGGGTTTTGGTTTTGGGGCAAAGTCCGCCGTCTTTCCAGCGATGGTTGAAGAGCCAGGAGTTGGGGGGATCCGACCAGTCGTGGCCGATGACGCGGAGGGCGTCGCGGATCACCTTTTGGGTGTGTTTCCAAAGTGTTTTGATTTCGCGGGGTGTGAGGGAGCCCGCGCTGCGGCGTGGGTGCAGGGAGGCCCGCCAGAGGAT
>JAAUTS010000136.1 GCA_012031345.1 Blastochloris sp.
CGACCTTTGATGGCGGCACTTAAAACTTTACACTTCCAACTTGAAACTCCGCGCCCGCGGCAGGCGGATCAGCCGTCGTTGCCGATGCGCCTGTGGGGCAGATGTCCAAGGCGCGCTGGGCGGCTTCTTCTTCTTCGGGTGTGGCGGGTTGTTTGAAGAAATAGACGTAGGTTTCGTCGTCGTTGTATTTCAGGAGGGCCGGAGCTTCGTCCAAGCAGACGTGGCAGGGGGTGCAGGTGCTATCGACATACCATTGCCGGGAAGGTTTTCGGGGACTTTTTGTGTGGGATCAGCCATGAGTGTATTCCTTGTTGGGGTTCGGAGTTGTTATCAGGGAAAATGGTCGCGGTGAAAAGACTAAAGTGTGGGGGAATGTTATTTTTCCGGCGGACGCAGATCTGCGCGGGGAGGGCGGAGGTAGAAAAGGGAGAAGATGCCCAGGCAGATGATGAGGCAACCGACCCATTTGAGGAGCCAGCCGGGGTCGCGGAGGATTTGGACGGAAGATTGCTGGAGATTTTCCGGATTCCAACTGGCCTGGGACATTTTGTAAGTGAAGCCGGTGAAGGAGCGCCAGAGGGCGTCTGGGTAATTCATGGGTTCGTTCATGGAGCAGGAGCCTTCGGTGATGCGGCCTTGGGCGTCGGTGACTAGGAGGGTGCTGCGGAAGCCGGAGGGGTTGGGGGGAGCCGGGGGAGCGGGTGACTTCGAAGTCTTTGAGTTGCAGGCCGAAGGGGAGGGGGTGCCATTTTCCAGCCATAACTAAATTGGAAGAAGCCCTGGCTGGAGTGTGAGGAGATGATCCAGCCTTGAGGAATCCATTCTTCGATGGGTTCCTTTTGGGAGGGATGGCTGAGACGGATGAGGACGCCTTCGGTGGGGCGCTGGTCTTCGGAGTGTTGGTGGGGGCGGTCGGAGCCGGGGACGAAGGTGGTGTGGGACTCGGCATGGGGCAGGATTTCGGGAGCGCGGAAGGTCCAGTCTGCCCAGCCGGTGAGGAGTTCCTGGCCGGGTTGCAATTGACCACGGCTGCTGCCGCCTTTGCGGGAGCGGAGGAGGTAGCTGAGGGTGCCCTGGGGGCTGACGTAGAGATCGAGTTGGTTGGGGCTGTCGCTTTCCGGGCTGGAGTTGTGTGGGTCGCTCGGGGCAGTGGGGGTGCCGGGGGCAGGGTTGCGCTGGAGCCCGGAGATTTCGAGCGAGGATGGCTGGGTTGTTAGGCTGGTCGGAGAGGCTGGTGGGTTGGTTGTTCTGGAGTTGGAAGTCGGGCCAGTAGTCCAGCAAGCGCAGCTTGAGTTGGGTTCCGGGCAGGGGAAGGCTTTGGCTGCGTTCTGCGGGGTTGGCGGGATCGATAAAAAGTTCCCATTTTCGGTCAGGGCCGACGATCAAAAGTTTGATGCGTTTGTTTTCGAGAACGAAGTCCACTTTGAGGCCAGTGGAGCTGCCTTGGAGGATTTTGCCGACCTGTTGGCCGGGCAATTTGGCGAAGGAAAAGATGTTCTCGGTGACCGGGCTGCCAGCACCGGGCTTGGGCGTGGTGCTGCTTGTTTTTGTGGGCTTGGATGTTTTGGTTTGGGAGGTTTTGGGATCCAAGGCGGGGGCTTCTCCGGCGAAGAGGCGGATGCGGGCCAGACCGAGATCCCAGACGGCGTGGTCGTCATCGTCGGCCAGGAGCCATTGGCCGAGTTTTTGGCCCATGAGTTTGGTTTCCAATTCAAAGCGGAGAGCGGGTGGGTTGGGGGCGGAGGCGGGTTGGGCCTGGAAGACGGCCTCGAGGTGGTCGCTGTAGCCGATGGCGTCGATGCGCCAATCCTGCCAGCGTCCGAGGTGGCGAGGTTTCTCCGGGCTGGGGAGGCGATGGATGATATCGACGGGGAGGCTGGCGATCGGTTCCTGGTTGAGGGCGACGCGGAGTTCTTTTTGGTTGATGAGGAGGCGGCTGACGGGGGCTTGATTTTCGAAGAGGGTGATGCTGCCTTCGATGCCAAAGGTTTTGCCGACGTATGCGCCGATGAGAAGCAGGATGATCCCCAGGTGGGTGAGGAGGAAACCGGTGTGGGCTTTTTTCCAAGGGAGTCGGGAGAAGGCGACGGTGGCGAGGTTGAGGCAGAGGAGCAGGAGCCAGATGTCGAACCACCAGGCTTCGTAGATGTAGGCGCGGGCGACTTCGGCAGTGAGGCGGGATTCGTAGATGGTGCCGACGATGGAGGCAATGATGAGGACGGCGAGGAGGGTCAAGGCCAAGTGGAGGGAGGCGAAGAAGCGGAAGAGGGGATGTTGGCGGAGGCGAGGGGGCAAAGTCATGGCAAGGGAGGGTAAATCAAAAACGAGGGAAGGCCAGAGCGGGGATGAATTTGGTCAGGGACGCTCGGGGCGGGGGCGGGTGTGATTCAAGACTGTCGGGCCAGGCGTGCGGCGTGGGCGTTGGCGGGGCTGTAGGGTTGGCCGAGGAATCCGGTCAGGCTGGTGAAGGTGTAGGAGGCTTCCATGAGTTGATCGAGGACGGCTCCGGTGGCATCCGCTGTTTGGCGATGGAGGTCATGGAGCAGAATGATGGAGCCGGGGTTGGTGCCGGAGTTGATACGGGAAACGATGGCGCTGACACCGGGTTTGGCCCAGTCGCGGGGATCGACGGACCAATAAGCGACGCCGAGATTTTTGGATTGGGGGATGTGACCTTGGTTGTTGCGGAAGGCACCGTAGGGGGGGCGGAACCAGACGGGGGTTTGACCTGTGGCCTGGGCGATGGCGTGTTGGGTTCTTTCCAGCTCCTGATCCACGCGGTCTTCTGACAAGCTGCTGAGGGTGGGGTGGGTGAAGGAGTGGTTGCCGATTTCGTGTCCGGCGTCGGCCACGGCTTTAGCCAGGGCGGGGTAGCGTTCCACTTTGCTGCCGATCATGAAGAAGGTGGCGGTGAGATTGCGTTTGGCCAGTTCGGCCAGGACGATTTCCGTGATGCCGGGGGAGGGGCCGTCGTCGAAGGTCATGGCGATGCGACGACCGAGGCCGGGCCCGCGCCAGACGAAGTGGGGGTTGAACTGGTATTCACCCTTGAGGGGCTCGTGGGCAGAGTCATCCTGGGCCAGACCGGGGAAGCTGGAAAATTGGGAGCCGATGAGGCCGGCGGTGAGAACTTTTAAAAATTCTTTGCGTTGCACAAGAAAACTATTGGCCTGAGCGTTGGGAATGGCAATCTCATTTGTTTGAGAGAGAGCCAGCCGAACAGAAAAGGTGGCGGAGTTATTTTACTTTTTACGCAAATTAATGAAAATATGTGACGCCACGCAGTTTTATTCGGAGGTGGGCGGAGGAGTGCGGCGTTACTTGACGGAGAAGCGCCAGTATATTCTGGATCACACCGAGGATGAGCATGTGTTGATCGTGCCGGGGGCGCGGACGGAGGTGCGTCGGGAGGGGAGATTGACGACTTGCACGGTGGCCTCACCCCGGATCAATGCGAGTTCGCGCTACCGGATTTTGTTCAATGTTCATGCGGCCAAGGAGATGGTGTTTCAGGAGAAGCCGGATGTGATTGAGTCGGGGGACCCGTATCATCTGGGTTGGGCGATGTTGGATGCGGCGCAGCAGTTACACATTCCGATTGCGGGTTTTTATCATTCGCATTTTCCGGAGGCCTATCTGCGGACGGTGTTGAAGTATTGTGGTCCCTGGTTGCGGGACGCGGTGTTGGCGTATGCGGAGGATTACATTGTGCGATTGTATGGGGATTTGGATGTGACGCTGGTTCCTTCCGAGTTTTTGGCCAAGGTGCTGGCGGGTTGGGGTCTGCACAATACGGCGGCGGTTCATTTGGGGGTGAACACGGAGGTGTATTTCCCCAAGGAACGAAACCCGGAGATTCGCCGGCAGTTGGGGATTTCTGAGGAGCGGCCTTTGTTGCTTTATGTGGGGAGATTGGCGGGGGAAAAAACACGGGGGTTTTGTTGGAGGCGATTGAGCGGCTGGGCAGGATGGGGCGGGGGGATGTGGAGTTTTTAATCATCGGGGACGGGGCACAGCGGGCGGCTTTGTTAAAGGCGCGGGAGGCGAATGCGCGGCTGCACTGGATTCCGTATTGCAGTGATCCGGTGCAGTTGGCGGATTATTATCGTGCAGCGGATTTGTTTGTGCATCCGGGGGTGTGTGAAACTTTTGGTCTGGTGGCGTTGGAGAGTCAGGCCTGCGGATGTCCGGTGGTGGGAATTCGGGGAAGTTACATGGATGCGAATATTTTTTCAGGATTGGAATTTTGGGCGCAAAAAACACAGCGCAGGATCTGGCTGAGGCGATGGCGAGATTTTTGGAATTGGATTTGGAAAAGATGGGTGAGGAGTCCAGCCGGAGGGTGCGGGAGCGTTATGGTTGGCCGACGGTCTTTGGGCGGATTTGGGAATTGTATCGCTTGGCGATTGAGCGGAAGAGGGAAAGCAAGTTCCACGGGGCGCTATATCGGGCGGATGGGATTTTGTCATGAGTGAGGTTGGAGAGAAGACGCCGGGGGCGGAGCTGCTGATCCGGGCTTATCGAGCGGGGGATCGGGCGGAGCTGCGGGAGATTTGTTGTGACACGGGTTTTTTGGGCAAGCCGATTGATGCGGTTTTTTCCGACCGGGAATTGTTTGCGGATTTTTTGACGGACTATTATTTGGATGAAGAGCCGGACTTGGCGGTCGTGTTGGAGTCGGAGGGGGTGGTGCAGGGGTATGTTTTGGGGCTGTCGTTTTCCGGAGAAGAAATCGGCTTATGAGCGGGTCAAGGCGTTTCGGCGTCTGCCTTTGTTGGTCTGGCGTTATCTAACAACTTATCCGGCGGTGTCGCGGCGTTACGTCAACTGGTTGTTATGGCGTGGCTGGCGCGAGGTGCCGGAAACTCCTGGGAGGATGGCGCACATGCACATCAATCTGAGGCCGGGCTTCAAGAATGTGTCAGGGACGCGGGCCATGATTGAGAGGTTCCTGAAGATTCTGGCGGACAAGGGAGAGAAGGCGGTTTATGGGCAGATGGTGGTTTTCGAGAAGCGACGGGGCCCCGCATGTTTGCCCGTTACGGCTTTGAGGTGAAGGATGCGGTGGAGGTGACGAAGTATCGTGCCTTGGTTTCGGATCCGGTCTATTTGTTTACGGTGATCAAGGATTTGAACAGGAATGTCACGTTGTATGGGACAGACTTGTGGAAGGACGGCCCGAGCGGGGGGGAGGGACCGTGAAACATTTGATTGTGTCGTTGCATGATTTTCATCCCGGCTCACGTCTGGCGGTGATGGATCAGGTCGCCGAGTTGGAGAAATGGGGTGTGGCCCGGACCTCGATTCTGGTGATTCCGCACTACCATCATGGTCGCCGCACCTGTGATGACGGGGATGCGGTGGCTTGGTTGAATGAGAGGGAACAGGCGGGGGACGATTTGGTGTTGCATGGTTACTATCATGACCGGAGTGGAAACAAGGGGGGCTCGTATTTTCTGACCAGATTATATACGGCGAACGAGGCGGAGTGTTTGGATTTGAGTGATGGGGAGTTGAGACATCGGATCGAGCTGGGGCGACGACTTTGGGAGGAGCAGGAGTGGGCCTTGCCGGGATTTATTGCACCGGGCTGGCTGCTGCCGGAGCGGCAGGACAAGGTGTTGCGGCAACTGGGTTTTGAATACACGACGCGGCTGGGGAGTTTCAGTCAGTTGCAAAAAGGTTGGCGTCGGGAGAGTCAAAGTTTGTGTTACAGCACCCGGGCGGCCTGGCGCAGGAGTCTTTCCGCATTTTGGAATCCGGCCCTGTTCAGTCGTTTGAAAAAGAAGGATCTGATCCGGTTGAGTCTGCATCCGAATGATTTGAACTGGCCGGAGCTGAAGTTACAAATTCAAGAACTGGTGGAAATGGCCTTGGCGGAAGGCTTCCAACCCATAACGTATCGGGATTATGCCCAAATGTGACCTGCAAGTGCATTCCTGTTTTTCCGACCGCCCTTCGGAGTGGGTGTTGAGAAAATTGGGGGTGCCGGAGAGTTACACCCAGCCGGTGGAGCTGTATGAAAAGTTGACCGGCCTGGGGTTTGATTATGTAACCATCACGGATTTGAACCGGATCGAAGGTTGTCTGGAGATTGCGGGGCGTCCGGGGGCTTTCATTAGTGAAAAGGTGACGACGTATTTTCCGGATGATCCCTGCAAGATCCAGTTGCTGGTGTGGAATATCACGGAGGAGCAGCATCGGGAGATCGGGTTGTTGCGTCGCAATATTTTTGAGTTGTCCGCCTGGCTTAGGCGGGAGGGCGTGGTGCATGGGGTGGCGCACATGCTCTACAATGTGAATGATCGACTGACCCTCGCGCATGTGGAGAAGTTGGTGTTATTGTTTCGTGTTTTTGAAACCTTGAATGGCACCCGTGATCCCCTGTCCGGGCAGATCACTGAACAATGTCTGCGTGCGTTGACGCCGGAGTTGGTGGAGGAGTTGGCCAACGTTCACGGTCTGGCACCGACACATCCCGAGCCTTGGAAGAAAAGTTTTTTTGGCGGTTCGGAGGATTACGGTGGTCTTTACTTCGGGCAGGCTTGGACGGAGGTGGCGGGTGAGGGAATGGCGGAGGGGGTTACGGGATTTCTGCGTGCCGTGGAGGCCGGGGAAGGCAGGCCGGTGGGGCGTCGTGGGGATGTGCAACGGGTGGGCACGAGCATCTATCGCGTGATTTTCAGTTATGCGCGGGACAAGCTGGGCAAGACGGCGCCCAAGGGCATGGATTTGTTAGGGAAAGTGGCCCAGCGTTTTCTGGAGGGGAAAAATCCCACCGACCTGACCTTTGGGGAATGGATCGGGCATGTGGGTGAGGCTATTCGCACGGGCAAGGCGATTGATTTTTCAAACCAAACGATCCTTCCCTCAACCGAGAGTTGGTCATGTATTTCCTCAACCCACAGATCAAACGGGAGCTGGACGCCATCATCAAGGAAGAGTCCACTCCGGAGCGGCGCAGTTTCCGCATGGCCTCGAAGATTGGTAATGATCTGTTTTACCGGCTGTTTCTTCAGATCATGGAGCGGGTGAACAAGGGCGACCTGATCGACTGTCTGCAACCTGCGGTGGGGATGCTGCCCATCATGGGCAGTGTGGCGCCTTACTTTTTTTCCTATTATGGAATGCATGCGCGTCGTCAGGTGTTGCGTCCCGCCGCGCAACGTTTTTTTGGGACATCTGCCGCCGAGTTTGCAAAACACGAAACGGGCCTGGTTTACCGACACGCTGGACGACGTTAACGGAGTGGCGCGGACCATCGGGACCATGACGCAGTCTGCGGTGAATCTGGGTCATGACATGACGGTGCTGGTTTCGCGCCATGAATTGAAGGTGAAGGGATTTCCGATCAAAAATTTTCCGCCGGTCGGTGAGTTTGAGCTGCCGGAGTATGAGTTGCAAAAACTGACCTTCCCGCCGCTGCTCGACATGATCGATTATATCGAGCGCGAAAAATTTACGGAATGCATTATCAGCACGCCCGGGCCGGTGGGATTGACGGCCATCGCGGCGGCACGTTTGTTAGGGTTGAAGACGAGTGGGATTTATCACACGGATTTCCCCCAGTATGTGCGGATCCTGACCGAGGACGACCTGATGGAGACCTTGATGTGGAAGTTCATGTATTGGTTCTATGCCCAGATGGATCTGGTTTACGTGAACTCGGAGTTTTACCGTCAGTGTTGGATCGAGCGTGGGATTGCCCCGGAGAAGTTGGAGATTTTGCCCCGGGGTCTGGATACGGATTTGTTTCATCATAAACATCGCAGTGCCGATTTCTGGCGCAAGCGTGGGGCCAAACATCCCGTTTTGCTCTATGTGGGGCGCATTTCCAAGGAGAAGGAGTTGAAATTCCTGGCGGAGCTGGTCTTGGCCCTGCAAGAACGTGGACAGAAGCTGGATCTGGCGGTGGTGGGGGAGGGACCTTTCGAGCCTGAAATGAAGGAGATGTTGCCGGGGGCAATTTTCACCGGGGTTCTGCGTGGAGCGGAACTGGGCCGGGCATATGCCTCGGCGGATTTGTTCATGTTCCCGAGCACCACGGATACTTTCGGCAACGTGGTCATCGAAGCGCTTTCTTCTGCGCTGCCGGTTTTTGTTTCGGATCAGGGTGGACCGAAGGAGTTGATACGATCTCCGGAGCATGGGCGTGTTTTACCTGCCAATCAATTGGAGCCCTGGGTGGAGGCTGTGACGGGTTTCTTGCGTGAGCCCTATAGTCTGGAGCAACGGGTGAGAGTGGCGGAAGAGGTTCAGGCAGAGCGAAATTGGGATCGAGCTTTTGAGGAATTCTGGCAGCGCAGCCTGTGAACAAGCTGACATTTTCCGCTTGAGAACATGAGGACTGCGGTTCTAGCCTTATGCTGTGCAACAAACGTGGAGAAGATGAGCACATCCAAGAGAGGTTGTTTTTATCCCTTTTTGCTTAAAAAGTGATTGACCTAAACCCATCTCCTCTATTTATTTATAGAAACTATGGCAACTCCTCCCTTCCCGCCCAATCCGAATCTGCCCTCTGGAGCCAAGCTTCCGACGCAACCTCCTTCCGGGGTGGCGCAAAAGCCCATTCTACCTCCGGGTGCCTTGATTCCGAAGGAGACCATTAATATCAACGCCCAAGGTGGCCCGAATCTCAAGACCACGCAGAAAAAGCTGAAAAAGGAAACGATGCGGATCAGCCTGCCGCCCAAGCCGGGTCAAGGTCAGCCCATGTCCGCCATTCCTGCTGCTCCGGCCCGGCCCGCTGCCCCGATCAATCCTTTGAAACCACCCACGGGTGCCACCCCGGTGGCTCCTTCTGCCAACAAGATGATGATGTCTGTGACGCGACCCATCGGCATCACGCCGAGCGCGGCCGCGGCAGTGACTCCCGGTGCGGCCAATCCGGTGGAAGCTCCTACCGCAGCCATCCCTTCTGGAAGTTTTGCCCCCAGAATGGCGGCTCCCCCGGTTCCTGCTCCCAAGCCTGTGAACACCTCGGCGACGACCGCACCGTTGACTCCTCCGGCCATGGCGGCTCCCTCTGCTCCGATCAAACCTGTCGTGGCGGCGGCGGCTCCGGCTCCGGCCCGGCCCATGATGCCGACGGTGCCCATCGCACC
>JAAUTS010000137.1 GCA_012031345.1 Blastochloris sp.
GTTCCTTGTTCCAAAGAGGCTTTTCCAGCGGGGGCCAGAATCGTCCCCCCGTCGATGGCTTGTAAAACCTGGCTTGCACAGAGCAGGGCGGAGGCGCAGATCGTGGGGTCAAAAATCTTCCCAGAGTTCGAAGCGGGTTTCCTGTGCTGCCTCCGGGAGCTGAATATAACCACAATGCAAATGAGGTTCTTCCTCCGGATGTTTTTCCAGGCGGGCGGCGATGTAGAGGGGGAGCTGGAGATTTTCCAGAGCAGCATGGTTCCGTTCAAGTGGGTGATGGCTTCAGGCGGAAATTTACTCGGGTCGGGCTCGGACTTGATTTTTTTCAGATGAGCCGCTGCCGGAGCCACGCGTTGGTCCGAGGTTTTGTAATCGAGCAGGCGCACGCGTCCGTCTGGATGGCGGTCAATGCGATCCACTTTTCCTCGCACGGTCCAGGACTCGAGCTTCAGCTCAAAGCTGGTTTCCACTTCATCGATGATCCAGCCTTGGGAGGCTTCGGCACTCTGTTTTTCGGCAAAGGCGTCCAAGCGTTTTTGCAAGGCCTCAATCTGAATCATGGTGCTGAGGGAGAGGGAGTGACCAAAGTTGAGAAGCACCTGACGATCCAGTTCCGCCCGCAGAAAGTCGCGCAAAAGGGCGGTCTCGGTGGTTCGGGACATGACAGGATCTCGGCCCATGTTCTCCAGCACGGCATGGGTCAGGGTGCCGAAATCCAAGGGATCCAGCTCCTGCTTTTGGCGGGTTAAAAGGCTCCCAAGCAGCCATCCGGTGGAGATAAATAGTAGGGAGATTGAAGATAATCCCCAAACTGGGTGACCGAGATGCGACGTTGAGTTTGTTGACGGGACTGGGGTTGAAGATGGAAGGCCTGGGTGGGTGCGCTGATGTCTTCCTTGGGTTGCGGGGGATGAAACAGGGAGTGAACGCGTCGGGGGAGTTCGGCATCAGGGCAGAGCAGAAGCAATCGCGATGGCAGGAGCGGCTCGGCTTCCGCATTGAATTTGCTCAACAAGACATCGACACGCCCCCCGCGGCGACGTTGTTCCAAGAGTGCTTTGAGTTGATAGGCATCGCAGGCCAGCCTGTGTGCGTTGTGGCGCAGGCCGATTTTCTGGCGCAGAGATTCGGGCAGGAAAGGATCTCCCTGCACCGAGCCGGGAATGGCACCCTCTTGGAAGCCTGTCAGAATGAGGTGAGGACGTTCGTCCCATAACAATTCCAACCAACCGCCGAGTTCGATCGGTTGCTCGGGTCGTTCCTGGGGCAGAGGTTGCCGGGCCCATTCCTCCAGAAAAAAAGACAACTTCAGGGCGGGTCCCAGCTCGGGGTGGTCGAGACGGAAACTTTCCTGGGCATCGAGCCAATCCCGGACCACGGCATGAGCTTCGAGATCGTTAGGGTTTTGAATCAGGGCGGCTTGATCCAGAAACTGACGCAAAGCCTGGGTCCAGTCCGCTTGGGTCAGGCTTTGCAAAAGGCGGTTGAGGTTTTGTTTCAACGCGATGAGTTGTTCCTGGGCCGGGTGCGGGAATGCTATGGAACCGTTGGAGGGGGCAATCTCGTGCCAGTGTTGTGGCAATCGTTTTTGTTGAAATTGATCCAGGCATTGGAGCAGGGAGCCTGCTTGCAGGTTTGGAATCCGTTGCTGAAGCCAGGCTCGGGAACCGGGGTGTTGAAGCCAGGCCACCAAGTCGTGGAAGGAACCACGGCTGAGCAGTTTTTCCAAACGATCCAGCAAGGACCAGAGGGAAAAGCGATGACTGGGGAGGCCGCCGGGATGAAAGGGTTGGAGCTGCCTGGCCCGCAATTCACTTTCGAGCAGGGATTGAAGTTCATCGCGCCCGAGAGCGATGGCGACAGCCCGGTGATCCTGATGTTGAGCGGCCAGGGAGGCGGCCCGGCGGGCTTGATCGGGTTCGGTCAAACTCAAGTGAAGGGTTGCAGTTTCCGATTCCATGAACAGCGGGGCTTGATTCCAAAACTCAGTCCGGGGACGTCCCCAGGCATCGAAGCTTTCGCTTTCTGTTTCCGGGGCATGAATTCCCACGTGGCAATCCACAGTAGAGCGGCAGGAGTCCAGGAAGCGAATCAGAGCGGGCAGGGGATCGGGAGTGGCCAGCAGAGCGAGGTGATGCAGGCTCTGGGGCAGCTGCGCTTCCTGCAACAGCCGGGTCCAAGCCAGGCTGGGGTCTTGGCGGCCTGATTGAAGCAGGGTCGAGCGATAGCTGAGTTCCAAGCGGGCCAGACAGAGCCAGCGTTCTTTATCAAATTCCAAGCTCAGGGATCGTGCCATGTCATCCATGGTCCAGCCATTTTCCATCAATTGATCCTGGGTCTTGAGCAGAAGGCTGGCGGTGCTGCGGTGCCAGGCGAGATCCTGTTCTTCGCGCAGGGAGGGGAAAAGTTCCGGCATCTGACGCAGATCGGTTTCGAGGAGCACCTGGGTCCAGATCAATAGCCGTTCCTCCCGACGCAGAGGAGGGCTTTGGGTGGAGTCTGGGTTGAGGCTGTGGAGAAACTGTGCCGGAGTCAGGATGCGGGGAAGTAAAAGGCCGGCACCGGGGGAAAGTCGCAGCAGGGTGTTGCGCAGACGTCGGCCTGACTCTGCGGTGGGAACGATCACGGACCAGAAGGAGAGATCGAGGCAGGTGGAATTGGAGTTCGCCGAGGCGTCTTTGCAGCAGCCGATTGGGCGGCTTGAGGTGCCACAGCCTGGGTCCAATCAAAAAAATGGCGGGTGGGAGACATCAGGTTTTGGTTTTAGATGAAAAGATGATTTGATCCGAGCCAAGATTTTGAGGTGAGAGAGAGGTGATGTGACAGGATCGGATTTACAGAAGTGGTTTGCTGCGGATACTGAGAGCCTATGTTGGATGTGGATGCGTATCAAGTCAGGCTGCGGGAGTGGAGTTCGCTCCATGGCTGGAGCAGGAGGGGGAATCTGGGTGGGCCGGGGGACTTGGATGAATTATTTTACTTAAACCGAAATACGGAACTCCCACAACGTCCGCGACTTTATCTTTCTGCGGGTATTCATGGAGATGAACCTGCGGGCCCGGAAGCCATCCTGAAGTTGCTTCAACACCCGGAGTGGGTGCAGGACTGGGAGGTTCATCTTTTTCCGCTGCTCAATCCCTCGGGTTTCCGTTTGGGCAGACGGGAGAATGCCGAGGGGCTGGATTTGAACCGGGATTATGGCCAAGCCCAAAGTCTGGAAATTCAGCGGCACCAACGGATTTTACAAACCCTGCCCCGCATGGACCTGGCACTATGCCTGCATGAAGATTGGGAAGCGCGGGGTTGTTATTTGTATTTCCTGGATGAGCAGCAGCGTATTCCCTGGGCCCGGTCTGTTCTGGAGGCGATGCACCGGGTTCTGCCCGTGGATCCTTCAGCGGAGATTGATGGAATGGCGGCGGAGCAGGGATTGATCACGCGCCGGGTCGAGGAGATTGACCGTCCCGATTGGCCGGAAGCCATTTATCTGGCGCGAAAGTTGAGCGATTGTTGTTTTACCTTAGAGACGCCTTCCTCGCATGATTTGGATCAGCGTGTGGCCACCATGTTGGCGGGTGTGCGTGAGGCCCTGACTTTTCCATGGTGGAAATCCGACTGAGAAGTTCAGTGCCTGGTTTGCGGGATTGCTTTTGCGATGGAAGGGGTGCTAGATTGCAGATGGCAGGTGACCGATCCGGCTTTGGCCGGATAGGAAAGTCCGAACACCGTATGGCAATCAGCCCTGTGAAAACGGGGGAGTTTCCGTTCAAGCGGAGACGACAGAGAGTGTCACAGAAAACAAACCGCTTTCTCTCTCACCAGAGGAAGTCAGGGTGAAAAGGTGGGGTAAGAGCCCACCGCCCGAAGAGTAATCGACGGGGCAGGATAAACCTCTGATGGTGCAAGGCCAAATGGGAAGCATGTCGGCCAGGCTCGGATTCGTAGGAATCCAGCTTCCAGGTAGGTCGCACCCCGCGCAAGTGGGGTATCGGAGCAATCCGGTAAGATAAATGGTCACCGCCCCGGTGAAATCGGGGAACAAAATTCGGCTTATCGCCACCTTGGAAGGGACGTCTCTGAAAGGGGACGCCCTTCTCCTTTTTTTTATGAATTCCCATGATGCAAACAGCTCGATTATATAATTTACCGATCCGTGACATTCCATTTTCCGAGTTTCGCAAGGGATAGATGTTATTCAGGGCAAACGCACTAAACGTTGTTGAGTCTGTGCTGGTTGAATCAGAGAAGAACCTTTTTTAACCACGAAGCCCCACGAATCCACCCCCTACCGCCCCGCCGCCCAAAGGAAAAAACTTTTTAATTCGTGTAACTTAGTGTCCACCTGCTCGCGACGTGTCGGAGTTCGTGGTTTAAACTCCTTCCTCTTTCTGAAATTTAAGTGCGTTCGCCCTGGTAGAATCCTCTGGCCCAGAGCCTTCCGGGGCATAGGCTGGGTTTCATGTTTTTATCGGAACAGGAACTTCAACGGGAAGCGGAACGTCGGGCCGGAGTGACGGGCGTTCATTTGGCAGCGATTTTGAAGGGGGGATCGGATCGACGTTTTTTTCGATTAAGTAATCCGCAATTTCACTGCATCCTGATGGAATACGGTTTGGAGCGGGAGGAGAATGCCTTGTATGCGGACATTGGCCGCTTTCTGGGCAGGCTTGGTTTGGAAGTGCCGGAAATTCTCGCCCATGATGAGGAGAAGAGGCTGGTGTGGATTGAAGATTTGGGAGCGGAAGATTTGTGGGCCTTTCGCGGGAAGCCATGGAGTGAGCGGGCGCCTTTGTATCGTTCCGCCCTGGAGCAAGCCAATCGCTTGCATCAGCAGGGGTATCGTGCGGCGCAAAAAGCGAATTTGAAATTGATGCCGGGTTTTGATGCCGCTCTGTATGCCTGGGAGCGATCTTATTTTTATGAAAAATTTCTCGCCCTGCTTTGTCAGTCGCCCTTGAGCGAAAGCGAAAAGGAGTCTCTGGAGGGCCTGTTGGCGCCCTTGGCAGGAGAATTGTTGGAGGAGCCGGAGGTTCTGGTGCATCGTGATTTTCAGTCCCAGAACATCATGGTCAAGGCGGGTTGGACTTATCTGATTGATTTTCAGGGGATGAGGACGGGCACGGCCTATTATGATTTGGCCTCCTTGTTGTTCGATCCCTACGTTCAACTTTCGACAGAGGAGCGGGAGGAGTGTTTGACGTATTATTATTGTCTCCCCGGCAAACGTCCCCGACGCGCACATTTTGATGAGCGTTTTTTACAAGCCGCCACCCAGCGTCTGATGCAAGCACTGGGTGCTTACGGTTTTCTGGGTTTGGAAAAGGGGAAGAAAAGTTTTCTGGCGCATGTTGAACCTGCGTTGAACAGTCTGTGTCACATCACCCGGGCCCGTCGCGATCAGCGCGATTTTTTGAGGATTCTGGAGCGAGCCCAAGAGACCTTGGATCGGAACCAAAATATCCGGGCCCGAGAGCAGCCGGGTGCCCAAGGTAAAACCTGATGGTGCCGACAAGGTGGAGGAGCTGCTTTTTTTCAATGTGCTGAGCAGAGAGGCCGGGAGATTCGGGCAGGGCTGAGGTTTTCACGAAAAAACCCGTCCGGTGAGGGACGGGTTTTTGGTGAGAGCTGCCGGATCTGGGATCAAAGGGATTTGAGAACGTCCTTGATAGCAGCGAAGTTGGGCAAGTCTTTGGGGGTGGGGGTTTGTTCGCTGTATTTGATGATGCCGTCTTTGTCGATGACGAAGGCGGCACGGGCCGAGGTGGCTCCGAATCCGGCCAAGTCAGGCAGAAGAACGCCGTAGGCTTCAGCGGTTTTTTGTTCAGGTCACTGAGCAGGGTGATGCTGATTTTTTCCTTTTGAGCCCAGGCGTCTTGAGCGAAAGGACTGTCTACGCTGATGCCATAAACCGCCGCGTTCAGGCCGGTGTAGGCTTCCAGGCCTTGGCTGATGTCGCACATCTCCTGGGTGCAAACCCCGGTGAAGGCGAGGGGGAAAAAGAGCAGGACGATGTTCTTTTTGCCGAAATGATCGCTGAGTTTGATGTCGCTGATGTTGTCGCCCTGTTTGCTTTTCAGGGTGAAGTCGGGGGCTTTGATTCCTACTGCGATGGCCATATGTTTCGAGTCTCCGGTTGGGGGTTGGGCTTAATCTGATCGAGTGGTTGAGTTTGTCAAACGGGGAAGAGGGAAAGCCGCCCGAGGGGAGGCTTTCCCATTTCCTGAAATCAAGCGGCTGGATCGGCTCCGGCGGGGCTGGACATTTCCTTGAGGGCAGCCTTGCGGGAAAGCTTGACGCGGCCTTTTTCGTCCACGCCGATGCATTTGACCCAGACTTCTTCTCCCACCTTGACCACATCTTCCGTGCGGTTGACGCGGGTGTCGGAGAGTTCGGAAATATGAACCAAGCCGTCCTGTCCGGGGAAGACTTCGACGAAGGCCCCGAAATCCTTGGTGGAAACGACCTTGCCACGGTAAAGCTTGCCGACTTCGATCTGTCCTGTCATCCCTTCGATGATTTCGAGGGCGCGCTTCATGCCTTCCGGGCTGTTGCAGTAGATGCGGACGGTGCCGTCGTCGTCGATGTTGATTTCGGTGCCGGTCTCAGCGGTGATGGCTTTGATGTTTTTGCCGCCGGGTCCGATCAACATGCCGATTTTGTCGGGGTTGATCTTGACCACTTCGATGCGGGGGGCGTATTCGGAGACATCACTGCGATGCTCGGAGATGACGCTTTGCATGAAGTCGAGGATCTTGTAACGGGCTTCGGTGGCCTGGAGGACGGCGCGCTGGAGGAGTTCCAGGGGGATGCCGGCCAATTTAAGGTCGAGCTGGAATCCGGTGACGCCTTGGCGGGTGCCGCAGAGTTTGAAATCCATGTCGCCGAAATGATCTTCCGAACCGATGATGTCGGTCAGCAGGAGGTGACGGGTCAGGGTTTTACCGTCGTCTGCATATTCGGAAACGAGTCCGACGGAGATCCCGGCCACGGGGGCCTTGATGGGAACCCCGGCGTCCATGAGGGAGAGGCAACCAGCCGCACACGCTGGCCATGGAGGTGGAGCCGTT
The DNA here is from genome assembly GCA_012031345.1 of Blastochloris sp. GTDB lineage: Bacteria > Verrucomicrobiota > Verrucomicrobiia > Methylacidiphilales > JAAUTS01 > JAAUTS01. The sequence continues at coordinate 7,068 of JAAUTS010000137.1, forward strand.
GGATTCCATGATTTCCGCAGTGATGCGGATGGCGTAGGGGAATTGATCTTCCGGAGGGATGACGGCCAGAAGGGAACGTTCGGCCAGAGCGCCGTGGCCGATTTCACGGCGGTTCTGCCCGCCGAAGCGGCCGGTTTCACCCACACTGAAAGGGGGGAAGTTGTAGTGAAGAATGAAGCGTTTGCTTTCCTCGCCGCCCGTGTAGGCGTCGATGGTCTGGGCTTCGTCCACCGGGGCCAGAGTGGTGATGCAGAGGCCCTGGGTTTCGCCACGCGAGAAAATGGCGGATCCATGAACACGGGGCAGGACGGCGGTCTCGCCGCCGAGGTTGCGGAGGACATCGATTCCGCGTCCGTCGCAGCGTTTTTTGTTTGTCGAGGATACTGAGGCGGAAGGCTTTTTTCTGGAGATAATCAAAGGCCTGACTGATTTCGAATCCGGTGGCGGTGGGGAATTTTTCAAGAATTTTGGTTTTAACCTCATCCTTCAAAGCACCGACGGCTTTTTGGCGTTCGACTTTGCTGGGGCGATAGATGGCGTCCTCGATACGTGAACCGGCGACTTCGTAGGCGATCTCGAGCAGGTCGTCCTTGACCAGCATGAGGGGAACTTCGCGCTTGGGTTTGTTAACGTGGGCGGCGAGTTCCTTTTGCGCTTTGACCAGGAGAACGACCTGTTGTTGGGCGAAGGCCAAGGAAGCGTTAAAATCCGCTTCGGGAATTTCCAAGCCGGAGCCTTCGATCATGACGGGTTCGGTCTCGGTGCCGACATAGACCAGGTCCAGGTCGCTGCGGGAGAGTTGGTCATGGGTGGGGTTGGCTATGAATTGGCCGTTGACCCGTCCGACGCGGACAGCACCGATGGGGCCGGCGAAGGGGATGTCGGAAACCATGAGCGCGGCGGAGGCACCGTTGATGGAGAGGATGTCGGGGTCATTAACGCCGTCGGCGGAGAGGAGGAGGGCGATGATCTGGGTGTCGTAGAGGTAGCCTTTCGGGAAGAGGGGGCGCAGAGGGCGATCGGTCATGCGGCAGGTGAGGATTTCCTTTTCGCTGGGACGACCTTCACGTTTGAAGTAACCGCCGGGGAAACGTCCGACGGCGGCGGCTTTTTCCTTATATTCGACGGTGAGGGGGAAGAAGTCCTGACCTTCTTTGATGGTGGTGGCGGAGACGGCGGTGACCAGGACGATGGTTTCGCCCATGCGGACGGTTACGGCGCCGTCAGCGAGGCGTGCCATTTTACCGGTTTCGAAGGTGATTTCGCTGGAGCCGACGTGGGCGGAGATGGAGATGGGGGTGGTGGACATAGGATGTTTTCTTGTGGTTGGGGTGAGCCAGGAGCTGAGAGGTTCAGAGCCTGGGTTTTGTTTTTTGGGTGAACCCGGACAGGGGCACAAGATCAGAGGACACGGCAGAGTTTCATCAAGGAGTTGAAACGTTGCTGTGTCTCCTGGATCGTTGGGTCTCCTGTGGGGATCCGGGGTCGGATTATTTTCTGATGTTGAGTTTCTTGATCAGGTTCTCGTAGCGCGTTTTGTCGGTGCGGTTGAGATAATCAAGAAGTTTGCGGCGTTTGCTCACCATGGTGATCAGTCCGCGCCGGGAAGAGTGGTCCTTGACGGATTTCTTCAGGTGCTCGGTCAGGAGATTGATACGGGTGGTGAGAATTGCCACTTGAACGTCGGCGGAGCCGGTGTCCTTGTCATTGATTCGATTTTCCGAGATGACGCTCGCTTTGTCGTAAATAGCCATATTGAGCTGAAGAAAATGCACTGGGTCGGGGAGAGCGTCAACTAGAAAACGGAGCTAGCCGGGTTCGGCCTGTTGCCTCATAAAAAATGACACCAAAGGTGAAAGGGAAGATTCCGAATTGCAAATTTCTGATTTCGAATTGCTGATATCAAGTTTTGACTTCACCCCCCCCAGAGAAGTCCGGCACAATCGAGCACGAGGTTGTCCACTCCCCGTATTCGTTTTGACTTCACCCC
>JAAUTS010000138.1 GCA_012031345.1 Blastochloris sp.
CCACTGGGTTGGCATGCACTAGGACCCGAGAAGGAGCTAAGAAGACACTGATTTAACCGCCAAGACGCGATGACCGCTAAGAAAGAAAAATAAATTACTTTGTAAAAGAACTGGCTTTCTTCGCGATCTTTATATCTTTGCGGTTTGACTGCCTTTAATCAGTGGTTCCCTAAAGGGGGAGATTTTGAAGTAAAATATATTGGTGTTCTTTTTTGCCATCTCTAATTATGACAGCGGGTCAGGTCTCTGCGGTGGCGCGGGAGTTGTTCGTGCCGGGTCGCATGGTTCTGGCTTGTGTGGGGCCGGAAGTGGGGGAGGAAAGTTTAAAGTTTTCCGTGTAAGTTGGGGTTCGTTCCTGGTTCTTAGTTCATGGTTTCAGCTTGGGTGGTCGGGGATGGGAATTTGACAATAAGGTGACACTGCTTAGATTGGGGCGGTAACGAAATTTCAGCAGCAAGCACGACGTTGAGCCGCATCACCTTTATTCCCTCCGCACCTGGCCGTTGGCCGGAGATTGCTCCTGAGCAATGGCAGGATTGGACTTGGCAGTTGAAAAACCGGGTCAGTTCGCTGGCGGATTTGGAAAAGCATCTGAAGTTGGCACCGGAGGAGAGGGCAGGGGCCTTATTGACCGGGAGTAAGCTGGCCACGGCGATCACGCCCCATTATTTCAACCTGATCGATGCGGAAGATCCGGGTTGTCCGATTCGTCGTCAGGTGGTGCCACGGCTGGAAGAGTCGAGTTACGCACCCGAGGAGATGTCGGATCCCTGCGGGGAAGACGGAGCCATGCCTGTGCCGGGTCTGGTGCATCGCTACCCGGATCGGGTGCTTTTTTTAGTGACGGATCGTTGTGCCTCCTATTGTCGATATTGCACCCGCAGCCGGGTGGTGAGTGGGGTGGGGGAGCAGGATTTAGAAACGGATTTTGAGGAGGCTTATCGCTATTTGGAAGCGCATGAGGAGGTGCGGGATGTGTTACTGTCCGGTGGGGATCCGCTGTTGTTTTCCGACCGCAAGCTGGAGGGAATTTTACGCCGACTGAGGAGCATCCCGCATATTGAGTTTATCAGGATAGGATCGCGGGTGCCGATTTTTCTACCGCAACGGATCACGCCGGAATTTTGTGCGATGATCCGGAAATATCATCCGGTGTGGATGAGTATTCATTGTAATCATCCACGGGAATTGACGCTGGAGGTGAAGGAGGCGCTGGGTCGTTTGGCGGATGCGGGCATACCGCTGGGCAATCAGGCGGTGCTTTTACGCGGGGTGAACAATCATCCGGATGTGTTGAAGGAGTTGTTTCACAAGTTGTTGATGTGTCGGGTGCGGCCTTATTATCTTTATCAATGCGATCTGATTCAGGGATCGGCCCATTTGCGGACGACGATTCAGGAGGGTTTGGAGATCATGGACAAGCTGAGGGGTCACACCACGGGGTATGCCATACCGCAGTATGTGGTGGATGGGCCGGGCGGAGGGGGGAAGATCCCGCTCAACCCGGATTACATCGTGGCCCGGACGGGGGATCGACTGGTGTTGAGGAACTATCGCGGGGACATTTACGAATATCCAGAGGCGTCCCCTCAAGGAGTGGAAGGTCTGGGAATCAAGGAGTCATGAGGCGTCGGGCAAGAAACATGAGTGGAGCATTGCAGTGCGGCGTCTTTGAGTTAGGATAATCGATATGAGCGTAATGAACCGGATGCCGATGATCAGTATTGTAACGGGAATTTTGTTGGATATTGCAGGGATCTTTTCCTTTGTCAGCACGGGGTCGCAATACATGACGGCCCTGATTCCTTGTGTGTTTGGGATTTTGATTTTCATCGCCGGAGTGGTGGCGACGAAGGCAGCCTGGTTGAAACATGCGATGCATGGGGCGGCGGTGGTGGCGTTGCTGGGACTGTTGGCGGGCGGAGGTCGGATGATTCAGACCTTGGTCACGGGAACGGTGACTTTTGACAAGGTGGTGGCCACGGGTTCGCTGGCGTTGATTTGTGGGGCTTACCTGGCTTTTTGCGTGATGGCCTTTATTGAGGCGAGAACAGCCCGGATGTCAGGTCATCCCTAAGAGGGATTGGGGCTTATTTATTCTGTTTTCAGAATCGGGAAAAGCGATAGCTTGGTTCCCTTGTGTTTGAATTATTGGCAACGGATCCGGGCTCCAAGGCCCGTAGGGGGCGGCTGACGACGGATCATGGGGTGATCGAGACGCCTGTGTTTATGCCCGTGGGCACTCAGGCCACGGTGAAGACGGTGACACCGCATGAGCTGGGGGAGTTGTCAGCCCAGATCATCCTGGCCAATACCTATCATTTGTTTATCCGACCCGGTCTGGAAGTGATCCAGGCGGCGGGAGGGCTGCATCGTTTTTGTTCCTGGTCGGGGCCGATGTTGACCGACAGCGGGGGATTCCAGGTTTTTAGCCTGGCCAAGTTACGGAAAATTTCCGAAGCGGGGGTGCAGTTTCAGTCGCATGTGGATGGGGCGAATCTTTTCATAGGTCCACGGGAGGCGGTGCAGATTCAGAGAATTCTGGGATCGGATATTATCATGGCTTTTGATGAGTGTCCTCCCTGGCCGGCGGAGGAAGGGGCGGTCAGGCAGGCGGTGGAGCGGACGCTGCGTTGGGCGGAGATGTGCAAGGAGGAACATGCCAACCTGGCACCGGGGCGACGCAACGGCAGATGTTGTTTGGGATTGTGCAAGGGGGGAGCTACGCGCATTTGCGTCGGGAATGTGCGGAGCGTTTGGTGGCCTTGGATCTGCCGGGTTACGCCATCGGTGGGGTGAGCGTGGGGGAACCGGAGCCGGAGATGCTTCATGCCGTGGAGAGTGCGGAGGCCTGGCTGCCGGCGCATAAGCCGCGTTATGCCATGGGACTGGGACAGCCGGATCAAATGGTCAAGATGGTGGCACGTGGGGTGGATATGTTTGACTGTGTGTTGCCGACGCGGATTGCGCGTAATGGGACGGCTTATACGCGATCCGGGACGATCAATTTGAAGAGATCGGATTTGAGGATGGATCCGGGTCCGATTGAAAGTGCTTGTCAATGTTATGCTTGCAAACATTTCAGCCGTTCCTATATCCGACATTTGTTGAAGTCTGACGAAATACTTGGCTTACGGCTGGTAAGTCTCCATAATCTACACTTTTACATCAACCTGATGCGGGAGATACGTGAGGCCTTGGCGCAGGAGCGCTTTGGTTCATGGTCCACTGCATTTTTAAGCGAATACAAAGCACGAAACGAGGAACACGACGATGAATAGCATGAACATGATGGTTGGCCTGCTGGCCCAAACGGCTCCGGCGGCTCCGGGCACGAATCCCAACATTCCCTTCTTCCTGCAACCTCCGGTGGTGATGATGGGTTTGATGGTTCTGATGTTTTATTTCTTGATCATCCGCCCCCAATCCAAGCGGGCCAAGGAGCACAAGCTTTTGTTGGAATCGATCAAGAGCGGAGACAAGGTGGTGGCGGCGGGAGGGATCCACGGAGTGGTGACCAATGTGAAAGATGGCATTGTGGTGGTGCGGGTTGCGGAAGGGGTAAAAATTGAAGTGGAAAAAGCCAGCGTGAGTTCCGTGACCAAATCCTCGGATGGGGAGAAGAGCAGTTCCTGAGCCGGGAGAGGAAAGTCCCGAGCATCACCCCGCAGTCTGAATCCTGTTGAAATGAGTTTATGAATATCGCGATCTTTATCCTGAGCCTGGCCTTTCTGGGCTGTTTTATTTGGTATCTGGCCACCTTGACGGAGCGGCATCGCCTGTGGGCGGCGGGAGCCTTGATCGCGTTGGCCTTGACGATTTGCGGGCTTTCACTCTTTGTGGTGGATCAGAGCAAGAAGCGTCCGGGAGATTGGCCAGTCAATATCAAGCCGGGTTTGGATTTGAGCGGGGGCACGCAGTTTACGCTGCAACTGGCCGGGAACCCTTCACCCGCGGCATTGGATCAGGCGGTGGAGGTGATCCGCAAACGGATTGACGGGGGGGGGACGCAGGAGCCGATCATTCAGCCAGCCGGGGACAACCGGATTTTGGTTCAAATTCCGGGAATTGATGAGAGCAACAAGACGGAATATCGGCAGAAACTGGAGCGCGTGGCCAAGCTGGAATTTCGCATGGTTCACCCTCAGAGCGAGCAGCTTTTGGCGGAAGCGGCAGCGGGCAGGGCGGAGCTTCCCTTCGACCATGAAGTGATGATCCAAACGGACCGACTCAAGGATGGGAGTCTGGTCAAGTCCTCCATCCTGGTCAGGAAAAGGGCGGCTATGTCGGGACGTTATGTGAAGTCGGCCTGGCGCAGTATTGATGAATTTGGACGTCCTGAGGTGTTGATTAATTTTGACAAGGAAGGGCAGGAAATTTTTGGTAAACTCACTTCGGAGAATGTGGGACAAAGAATGGCGATTGTGTTGGACGGGGAAATTTATTCTTCACCCGGCATCCGTCAGCCCATCCTGACGGGGAACTGTGTCATCTCCGGAGGAAACATGACCGCGCAAGAAGCGGAAGAGTTGGCCAGTGTTTTGGAAAACCCCCTAGATACGCCCGTCAGCATTGTGGATGAGCGCGGGGTGGATCCGAGCTTGGGGCAGCTTCGGTCAAGAGCGGGTTTAAGGCGGCCTTGATAGGGTTTGGTTTGGTCGTGGTGTTCATGGTTTTGTATTATCGACTGGCGGGCCTTCTCTCCGTGTTGGCCCTGGTTTTGAACATGTTCATCCTGCTGGGTCTGCTGGCCCAGTTCGGCTTCACCCTGACCTTGCCCGGTGTGGCCGCGTTGATCCTGACCATCGGGATGGCGGTGGATGCCAGTGTGCTGATTTTTGAACGTATCCGGGAGGAGACGGACATGGGCAAGCCGCTGAAGGCGGCGGTGGAGGCGGGATTTTCCAAGGCGTTTTCCTCCATTCTGGATGCGAATGTCACGACCTTGATAGCGACGGTGATTCTGTTTTGGCAGGGTTCCGGTGCGATCAAAGGTTTTGCCGTGGTGTTGACGCTGGGGGTTTTGGCCTCCTTGTTCTCGGCTTTGATCGCACCCGGGCCGGCTTTGATTTGGTGCTGACGAAGAGCAGCACGTCGAAGTTGAGCATGATGCGTTTGTTGAATCGAAGCCAGTTTGACTTCATGAAGGGTCGCTTTGTGGCACTGGTTGTGTCGGTGTTTTTGATTCTGATTGCGGTGGGTGGTTTTGTGCAAAAGGGGCAGAATGCTTACGGGGTGGATTTTGTCGGGGGGGATTTGTTGACCCTGTCCTTCACGCAAAAGATTTCCGAAAATCAAGTCAGAGCGGCCATTGGGATTCCGAATGCGGGGGTGCAGTATCAGCGTGATTATGGCAACAACCGGGAGGACTTGACCATCCGCACACCCTCGGATCAAGCGGAAGATGCTGAGGCGGCGCTGATGCGGGCGCATCCTGAGGCGGGGTTCCAACGTCTGCAATTGGACAAGGTGCAGGCGGTGATCGGTGGAGAGTTTAAGAACAAGGCGATGCTGGCCCTGGGTTTGGGGATGATCGGTATTTTGCCTACATCATGATCCGCTTTGAATTCTCGTTTGCCATCGGAGCGATTGTGGCGTTGGTGCATGATGTGGTGGTATCGATCGGGATCTTTGTATTGCTGGGGCAGGAGCTGTCTCTGGTGACAGTGGGGGCGATTTTGACCCTGGCGGGTTACTCGATCAACGACACCATCATTGTCTTTGACCGAATCCGTGAGCAGCTCAAGCATGATACCCGGACGCCGTTGAACATAGTGATCAACACTGCGGTCAATGCTACCTTGAGTCGGACCTTGCTGACCTCCGGCACCACCTTGTTGGCAGTGATGGCACTGTATGTTTTTGGTGGTCTGGCCATTCACGAGTTTGCCCTGATGCTGTTGATAGGGATTGCCGTGGGAACTTATTCCTCGATCTTTGTGGCCAGTCCGATTGTGCTCCTTTTTGGAGATCGGACCCGCAAGAGCATACAAGAAAGCGCGGCAGCGGCCCAAGTTTGAGCCGTAAGGCCGGCTTGAGCGCCTGATGATCGATCATGATCCGTTGGCACATCGCCGGAGCTGAGGAGGGGAGTCGACTGGGAGGCTCCCCCCCGTCCGGCGGAGCTGATCCGCTGCCTGTTGGAGCAGAGGGGTTTCCACGGGCAGGAGGAGCAGGAGCGGTTTCTTCAGCCGCGGCTGCGTGATTTATCCGATCCTTTGCGGCTGCCAGACATGGAAGCGGCGGTGCGTCGGGTTAAAGAGGCCTTGCAGCGTAACGAGAGCATCCTGATTTACAGTGACTATGATGTGGATGGGATGAGCAGCAGCGCTCTGCTTTACCGTTTTTTAATCAAGCTCGGCGCCCGGGTGCGGGTTTTTATTCCGGAACGGATGAGTGAGGGTTATGGACTTTCGCTGGGAGGCTTGGAGCGGGCCTTGGAAGGTGGGGCAACGGATTTGGTTCTGGCCTTGGATTGCGGGACGACCAGTGTCGGGCCGGTCAGCAGCTTGCGGGAGAAGGGGATTGATGTGGTGATTTTGGATCACCATGAATTGCCGGAAGATGGATTGCCTCCGGCCAATGTGATGGTGAATCCGCAAAAAGGGACGGAGGATCGTTACCTGGCCACAGCGGGTATTGTTTTCAAATTTTGTCATGCATTTTTGAAATTGGAGCAGCGGGAGGACCTTTTTGATCTGAAGCAGCATTTGGATTTTGTGGCGCTGGGCACGGTGGCGGATTTGGTTCCTCTGGAACATGACAACCGGATTTTGGTGCGTTATGGTTTGGAACAAATGGCGGCCACGGCGCATGTGGGTCTGCGCGCCTTGATGCAGACGGCAGGGGTGCGCGGGGCTCCCTCACCCTCGACCGTGGGTTATATGTTAGGACCCAGGTTGAATGCGAGTGGTCGTCTGGCGGAGGCTTTGTCCGGCTGGAAGTTGTTGACGACGCATGATCCGGTGGAGGCGGACGGGATCGCCAAAGAATTGGACAGCCTGAACCGGGAGCGGCAGCGCCTGGAGGCGGGAGTGGTGGAGGAGGCTTTGGAGATGGTGGAGAATCTACCGGAGGAGCAGCGGAAACGTTGCCTGGTCCTCGCCTCACGGCAATGGCATCAAGGGGTGATCGGGATTGTGGCTTCCCGTTTGCAGCGCAAATATCATTTGCCCACGATTGTGATTTCGGTGGATGAACAGGGTCGGGGTAAGGGGAGTGGTCGATCCCTGCCGGGATGTTCGATGATGGATGCGCTGCGGGCGAATCATGGTTTTCTGGGCAAGTTCGGCGGGCATCCGATGGCAGCTGGCTTGGAAATCGAGGAAAAGCAGGTGGACGCCTTCCGGGAGGCGATGAACCGTTGGGTGGAGGGGGAAATTGCACGGGAAGTGTTTGCGCCGAGTCTGGAGATCGACATGCAGTTGCCGTCTGGGCATTAACGGAGGAACTGGCCCGTGCCCTGCAACGCCTGCAACCTTTTGGCAAACAGAATGAGACTCCGGTCTTTGCCGTGAGTGGAGTTCGCGTGCTAGGAGCACCGAAATGTTTTGGTCACAACCACATTCGCTTTCGCGCGGAGGCAGGTCCGAACCAATTCAACACGGTGGCGTTTGGGTTGGCCTCAGAGGCGATTCCGGAAGGAAGCTTTGAGATGGCGGGTCACTGGGAGATTGATGATTTCAATGACAAACCCTGTTTCCGGGCCTTGGCCTGGAGATGAGGTTTAGAGCAAGGCTAACTTAATCTGACGTAATAGGTTGTAGGCCATCTGTGCCAGACGGCTCCCCTATCGCCTCCCCCCCCCTCGGCGTCTGACACAGACGCTCTACAGCAGGAAGAGTCTGATTCATGTGGAAATGCTTTAGCTGTCACGAGATGAGTGACAGCACGGGTGATATGATTTGGCGCAAGCAGGGATGTGGAGAAATCATCTTTGCAGCAGAGAACGGCCTGTCATCTCCAAGGGTTTCGGGAGCTTCAAGAGATCCAGAAGAGTTGGCGCGACATCGGCCAGGATGCCGTCCCGGACTTTGACTTGGGCGTGATCTGCGGCGACGTAGATGAAGTGGACCAGATTGGTGGTGTGGGCGGTGTGGGGTTTGCCTTCCTCCGTCAACATGCGTTCGCAGTTTCCATGGTCGGCGGTAACCAGCACGGTGCCGTCCATGGACAGAACTTTTTCCACCACGAGACGCACGCAGGAGTCGATGGTTTCGACGGATCGTATGGCTGCTTGGAGGATGCCGGTGTGACCGACCATGTCAGGGTTGGCGAAATTCAGGATCAACAGATCGTAGAGTCCGGAGTCCAGGCGTTTGAGCACGGCTTCTGTCAACGTGGGTGCATTCATCTCGGGTTGCAGGTCGTAGGTGGCGACCTTGGGGGAGGGAATGACTTCGCGATCCTCACCGGGGTAGGCGACTTCGACTCCGCCGTTGAAGAAGAAGGTGACGTGGGGATATTTTTCCGTCTCGGCCATGCGGCATTGGGTTTTACCGTGTTCGCTGACCACTTTACCCAGAATGTTGTCCATGCTCTGAGGTTCAAAAGCGGGACGGACTCCCCAATCCGCGTAGCGGACATCGTATTGGGTCAGGGTGACGAGATGGATGTCAGGGCGGGAGCGGACATCGAAGCCATCGAAGCCATCGAAGCCGGGTTCTTTCCAAGCCCGGCAGAGTTGACGACCACGATCCGAGCGGAAGTTGAAAAAGAAGACACCATCACCGTCCTGGATCAGGGATTGGGGAGGATCGAGGAAGAGATGAGGTTTGATGAATTCATCAGTGATGCCTTCTGCGTAGGATTTTTCCAGGACAGCCAGGGGATCGCTGGCTTTTTCTCCATGGCCTTGAACCAAAAGATCATAGGCGAGCTGAGTGCGTTCCCAACGTTGGTCGCGGTCCATGGCGTAGTAGCGGCCGATGAGGGTGGCGATGGTTCCCGCCTTGAGTTCCTGTAGTTTGGTCTGGAGTTGCCTGACGTAGCCGAGTCCGCCGT
>JAAUTS010000139.1 GCA_012031345.1 Blastochloris sp.
GATTGAGAGCCATCTTCGGTTTGTGGTTGGCCTTGCCCAACGTGATCGAGAGAATTCCAGAACTTCCCGCACGCGGGGAGGAAGCTCTTCGACTTTGCGCAAAGCCTTCTCCACCGCCGTCTGGGTGGCCAGACCGGCGTGATCGGTGCCGGGCAGCCAGAGCACTTCTTTGCCATCGAGACGGGCTTTGCGGCAAAGGATGTCCTGAATGGTGTTGTTGAGTACGTGCCCCATGGTCAGAACCCCGGTCACATTGGGTGGGGGAATGACGATGGAGTAGGCGGGCTTGGGACTGGCCGGATCCGCGTGAAAGCAGCGGCGTTCGAGCCATTGCTGATAACGTTTTTCCTCAACGGGAGTCGGTTCGTAAGCTTTCGCGAGTTCAGGCATGGAACTTCTCAGAATAGGCAAAAGCGTTCCGGGCAAAAGGGAAAAATGCGACGCGGTAAAAAGCGGGTGAAAGATTTGGGACAGTAAGGATCGGATCAACTTTGAACGCTGAATAGGAACATGTGAGGACAGGAGCTGAGATGGATACTGAATGGCTCGGGCTTAGACATCCTGGGCCGATTGCAGGGCTTCTGATAACACCAGGTTGAGGCGCTCGCGGTTGTAGGGTTTGGCGATGGCGGCGTCAAAGCCATGGGCTTTTGGATCCTGCATGACGGGTTGATCCAGGTAGCCGCTGGAGGCGATGGCGATCACGTCGGGATCCACCTGCCTCAAAGTCTGAATGGCGGCGGCTCCTCCGACGCCTTCCGGGATGATGAGGTCCATGATTACGGCATCGTGGGGGCGCCCCAGTTTCAAGGCTTCCCGGTAGAGTTCCACGACTTCCTTGCCATTATTGGCCAGGGTGACTTCATACCCGAGATTCGCCAAAAGACGCCCCACAAATTTCCGCACCAAAGGTTCATCATCCATGAAGATCAAGCGTTTACTTGTGGATGAGTTCGGAGAATTTTTGGGTGGCAAGGGGATTTTTGAGGTGTCGCCCGCCATGGCTGGAAGAAAAAGATGGAAGGTGCTGCCTTCGCCCAAGCTGGACTCGACCGTGACGGTGCCCTGATGCCGCGAGAGAATGCTAAGGGCCGAGGTCAATCCCAGGCCAGTGCGATTGGGTTTGGTGCTAAAATAGGGCTCAAAGATGCGTCCGATCAATTCCTCCGGGATTCCCGGACCGCGGTCTCGAATGCTGATGCGAATGTATTTGCCGGGAATCAGTTGCGGGGGACGATTGCGGGAAGCCAGATCGAGGGTGATTTTTCCACCTGGATGGATATGGGGCCTTGTCCCTGCATGGATTCCACCGCGTTATTCAGAATACCTTTGATCGCATGGGAGAGGATGCTGGGGTTGCCCATCAGACGATGGGCGGAGGGATAAAAGCGGAGGGAAGGTTGGATGTCCTTGTTGCTAAAGGAAAGTGCCGCCTGTTCCGTCAGAAAATGTTTCAGGTTGATCTCCTGCATCTGTTCAGGTTCGCCATGGCCAAGATCCAGAATATGTTGCAGGGATTTCCCGGCCTCACGGGTTGCTGCACGGGCTGTGTCCAAGTGAATCCGGGAGGACTCGGGCAGCGCCGTTCCCGCTGATGCCTCCAGTTGCTGAAGCGATTCATTCAAGCTTATCAAAAATCGGTCAAATTCCTGGCTGAGTCCCCGGGCCAGTTTGGAAACGACACGGTGGCCTTTGGTTTTCAGCAGCTCGGACTCGGCACGACGTCGTTCTGTGATGTCTTGAGCCGCCAGGACCAGGTAATCGACCTCACCCTTCTCATTCGTCACCACGCGGACCTTGGATTCGAGCAAAACCCAATGACCTTGACGGTGGCGGATGCGGTACTCCGCTTTGTGACCGATTCCCGAATTCAAGGAACTCTGAAACATTTTCTCGATGCGTGCCTGATCTTCCGGATGAATTTCCGCCATGGAATAGGTGCCCTCCAGTGCCTCGGGTTGGTAACCTAAAATCCTGAAATAAGCCGAGTTGTTCCAAACCCGGCAGCCTTGGGGATCGATGATGGCGAGCAGATCCGCCACGTTGTCTGCCATCAGGCGGAAGAAGGTTTCCACCCGCCCGACTTCCAAGCGTTCCTGTTTTAATTCCGCAATTTCCTGCCTGAGCCGATCGATTTCGGACAGATCCGCTGCACTACGTAATCCGCTGTTGTTGGGTTCCTGCGTTGCTTCGAGCATGAGAATGTCATAGCAGTTGGGAAGCCATGCCCTAATTCAAACCGCAAAGTTATTCACAACCGGGAGGGATTAATTGAATAATATCGAAAATGGTGATAACAATTTCCAAAATCATTCAAATCCAGCGAATCCGGTGGTTATGCGGCTCGCGTTGCGAAGGTGTCAGAGGCGGAATTTCAGGCAGAGAAATTTCTCCTTGAAAAGTTAGCCATTGTGAAGCTTCTTGACGCAGCTCGTCCCAACGTGGCCAAGAGGGGGAAAGGTCAGGCGCTTGTTTGATTTGACGTAAGAGACTCCGCCACTCCGTCAACAACCGGTCGATATCGCCCACGCCGGAATGTTCCCCGGTTAATTGACTTTTTCGTCGATTTTTATTGAGAACATCTTTAACCAACTCGGAAGCACCCGTGCCGTAGTTGGGCGGGACACCCCAGAGCAGGTAGTTGTCCACGGAGAAACGGCCATAAGTCTTTTGACAAGCCAGAGCCAGACGCCCGGACCAGCGGGGTTCGTTGCCACAAAATCGTTCACCCGCGTAAAGGTTGGCCAGATCGAAAATCAGCTCCTGCAGAGGATAGTCCGGGGTTTCCAGAGCAGCGGCTAAGGCCAGACCCTCCGGCCCGAGGAAAAAAGAGACCAACCGCCCCCGCCGGGTCAGACGCAGCTTGGCGTCCAGCAGTTGCAGTCGGCCCCACTGCCACAGCAGGGTGGGACCGGGGTCCAGTTGCCGACATTCCGCAGACTGCTCACAGGTGCGACAGGCCTTGAAGGGGCGGTTGCGACGCCTAATCAAGCGGGCCCGCGCCGTATCCGTGGCCAATCCGCAGGGGAGAAGGCTTTGCAGCTCCGCTGTGGTCACCTCCACGCCCAAGGGCAGCACTTGTTTGCTGTAGAAGGATTTGGCCAGGGTCCGCGCGGTTTGCACAGGGTCTTCACTGTGGGTCAGCCGTTCCAGAACCATGGACCAGGGCAGGGAGCTGGAGCGCTGTAATCTCATGGGATGCGCTTCCAACATGCGGGGAGTTTCCCTGCTGCTAAGATAATAGCCCACGCTGTCCAGGCCGCGTCGTCCAGCCCGTCCGATCATTTGGAGCAATTCATGGGGTTGGATAGGATGCTCCACTCCCTGGACGTGATAAGCCCTGCCTGTAATCATAACGGAGCGCAGGGAGAAATTGATGCCCGCACTCAAGCCGAGCGTGGCCACCACCACCCGCAACTGCCCGGCCTTGGCCAGAGGTTCGATCACCCCGGCGCGTTGGCCGAAGTTCAATCCGCTGTGATGGAAGGCGATTCGTTGTTCCAGCAAGGGGCTTAGTTCCGGCCCTAACAATCGTTTTTGTTCGGCACTCAGTTGCAGGGGAGCAGAAGGCGGAAGTTCCCGTGCGGCCTGACGCGCCAGCCGCTCCGCCTCGCGTCGGTGCGGGGCAAAGACCAGAATCGGTCCCAAATCTTCCCGTAAGGCACCCGCCAGACGTTTGGACCAAAATCCTTCAATCCCGGTGGGGATACGCTTGGCCAGGTGATCGCTATCCACTTCCTCCAGAGGCACGGGTCGAATCGTGTGACTGACCACATCCACGCCCCGCCCCAGTCTGCGTAGCCAGTGGCTGAGATCCTTGGGGTTGGAAACACAACCACTCATCATCAGCAGTTGGGTCTCCGGGGGCAGGGCCATGATCACCCCTTCGTAATGATTCCCGCGCTGGGCATCCCCGAGCCATTGATATTCGTCGATGGCAAAAAGATCCACTTGCTGACCGCGATGAAGCAGTCCGCGTAATGCCTCCAAGGTTCCGACCACCAAGGGAGATTCCGGGTGCAGACTGGCATCGCCCGTGACCAATCCCACGCGCCATCCTTTGGCCCGCCACTCGGCATATTTGTCATTGGCCAGAGCGCGGGTGGGCACCGCATAAAAACTGCGCCGTGTGCCCCCTTGACGTTCGTGCCATTTTTCAAAGACATAGGTTTTCCCCGCACCCGTGGGTGCATCCAGGATGACATCCCTGCCTTCCCGCAATTTTTGTATGGCCTCGCTTTGCCAAGAGTCCGGCAGGACCAGAGTATGCAAGAGCTGGAGCTGGTCGGTATTTAAGGACATCACTTCACAGTAGCCTGTCTTGGCTAAAAGCCAGCAGATCGATGAGGCGATTTCGAGAGAAGGTGAATTCTAGATCAGAAGTGGTTCAGGTGGTTCCTCTGAAAAACCGTCTGGGATTTGCACCCCTCCAGTTAAGCTGGTCTCCTCCTTTCCCTCTGGGTTAGACTAAGACTGCAATGACTTTTGCCACGCAAATCACATTGTTCCGCATCCTGCTTATTCCCGTCTTCATTGGATGTCTGCTTTACTACAATGAAAGCAGCAAGGCGGGGGAGGTGGTGGATGCCTATCGCTTGGCGGCGGTTATCGTCTTTTTGGTGGCATCCATCTCGGATGCGATTGATGGTTATGTGGCCCGCAGCTTCAAACAAAAAAGTCAGCTCGGTGCCGTGCTCGATCCTCTGGCCGACAAAGCGCTGCTACTTTCAGCTATCATCACTCTGAGCTTTGTGGAAGTGGAGGGCTTGGGCAAGTTACCCTTATGGTTTCTGATTTTGGTCCTGAGCCGGGATGTGATTTTGATTGGGGGATTTATCTGCCTGCATTTGTTCACACGACATGCCACAGTGCGTCCTCACTGGTCCGGGAAAGCTTCCACGTTTTTGCAAATGACAGCAGTCAGCATCATTTTACTGAAACTAAAATCTCTGCCTTTGGATTGGGTCGTGGCCGCCGCCGCATTCTGCACGGTGATTTCCCTCGTGACCTATGTGGTGCAGGGCATTCGCTCCAGCCAGGAAAGTGGCTGCGCCCAGACCTGAGAGTCGGGCTGGATCGTGCCTGACGTTTTTTCGCATCGGACACCCCCGCAGATCAGTCACTCTGGCTGAGGCGTTTTTTTGGTTCGCCTTTCAACAGGGCATGGGCCTCGCGCAAAATACCGGGAATTTTTTCTTTGAACGGATTCCGGGATAAGGCGGCAAGCAAAGCTGACTCGTCGATTTCATCAGCCTGATTGCCTGCAAACCAATGATCCGCGTTTCCTAACAGGTTGTAGCGCATCTTGCCATATTCCACCAAATCCAGAGACCGGGCATAACTCCAGAGACGCAGGATTTCCCAGACATTGATCTGACCTGGAATCTCTTCGCAACAGGGGATGCCTTGTTCCCAGTGCTCGATCCACTCTTGTCCCAGAGTCTCGCTCATGGCTTGACGCAAGCGGGCCTCTATCGGGGGGATCAATTCCTCCATGCGCTCATAATCCTGCAAAGCCAAGAGATGTTCATCAAAATCCGAGGGCTTGGCCGCTCCCAAACTCAGGGTGTGAACTTCCGGGCGACGCAGGCAATAAAGATCATTGAAACGCATAGGCGAGAGGGGCTGACAAAGTTCGCTCAACTTTTCCGAAGGCTTATAGAGCAGACCTCCTTTGTCGTTGGGACTGATGATAAACACGCCCATGTCCCGTGCCCTGGCTTCCAGCACGGCCTGCCAATTCGAGTCATTGACGAAATACCAGTGCAGGTTGACGTAATCAAAGGCGTCGGTGGCAATCGCATCCCGGATGACCTGCGATGGCGCGTGGGTGGAAAAACCAATGTGCCGACAACGGCCCTCGCGTCTCAGTTGTTCCGCCACCTCCAGGCATCCTCCCGGACGGGTGGAGAACTCCAATAGTTCCTGGTTGTTGATGCCGTGGAGGGAAAACAAGTCAACGTAATCGAGCCCAAGATAATCCATGGATTTGTTGAAGGTGGCCAGGAATTCGCGGGAATCGGCCATGGGGGCGACCTTGGTTTGGATGATCATTTTTTCCCGTGGCAATTTGGGGAGAATTTGGCCGAGTTGCATTTCCGAGCTGCCGTAACCACGGGCCGTTTCGATGTGATTGATGCCCAGTTCCAAAGCCCGGAGAATGGTGGCTTCGAGATTATCCTGGTTGGCCTTGGGCACATCAGCCATGGGCAAATCCTGCCAGCTTTGTTGGTAGCGCATCCCTCCACAGGAAAAGACGGGCATGGAAAGTTCAGTGCGCCCAAAACGACGGGTTAACATACGGTTAAGTGGAACACGGTTCCCGCCCACATGCAAGCCCCCCAGATGTTTTCCCGCAGGAGGAACTCATCTTTCGGAGAGATTAAATACTCGTGTTCAGTTCGGCAAATTCTTCTGCTGCAATAAGAATGTTGCTTTAATAAGATGGCCGACTGAAAAAGGGGCAAGGGTCAAAATCGCCACCAGGAAGGCAAGGATCAACTGGAAGCTGAAATCCAGAGCAGGCGAACGGGGAAATAAGTAAACAAACAGCAACAGAAACGTCAGGTGAAACATGAAAATCATGCCTGATTTGCAATCAAATTGCTGAAAAATTCCTGCTAAAAATGCGGAAGGGGCAAATAGAACCAGCAAAGTCAGGCTGCTTGATAATGTCATACTCCAAAACAAGCCAAGAAAATCAAACCACGTCTCCCAAGGTGGCATGGTATCAGCAAAGGGGTTTAAGTAAAACGCTGTAGCCGCCAATGCGATTGAAATCAAAAAAACCAAAGATGATATAATTCGTCTCAAGACTAGATTTTTTCAATTGGAACGTCCTCGATGAGGGTATCCCTGCTCGTTTCTGGTATCAAAGCCTGCTCCGCAGGCGACGTGCCAGAATAGCCTTAGGCAGAGGGATTAGCTCCCTGAGCCGTTCGACTTATTGTTTGTTGATGAGCTTTCTCAACACCTCAAATGGCATATCGCCAAATGCGGCAATCCGATCTCCATAAAAACTGCATGAATATTCCATGGATGACGGGGAACCAGTGAAAAAGATAATCGCTCCGTCACCACGACTCGTTCCTTCTTTGGGGTAATAGCCGCCTCCCATGTATTCATCACCAACTTTGTAATTGAACTGAACTTCTGGAGCCTGTTTGAGAATTTCGGAAATTACCGCCTTATATCTGTCTCCATCTTTTTCATATTTGGTGACGGCAATCACGCTGGCCGCATCAATCTGTTTTTCAAGTGGCCAGTCATAGAATCCCTTGTAGTCATCCTGTTGTTGTGTGAATCCGGGCGTAAATGACCCTGGTAAAGATAGGGCCATTCTCTTGGTAATCGCAGGTGGGAAAAGAGCGGAAAAGGATGAGATCACGATATTGACTGCGACGAGCACACTGAGAATCCAGACAGCGATTGTAAGACGCCGAATAGCGGAATCTGTGGAATCTTTTGAGGTGTTCATATTTTTGTCGTCCTGCTTCAGCGATCCCCTACAGCTCGCGAGGACCAACATGAGGCGTGACAGCTATCTTGGCATAGTTTCATGCGAAAAGTAACCACAAAAGCCTGGTGCTGTAGGGGGTTCGCTGGAAGCACTGGTTCGACTTATGTTTGTTTTGTTGTAGCAGACAGAATAAAGAAGAGGAATCCCCCTGCGGCCCCATAAAAAGCCCAAAGCAAACCTGACAGCTCGTCCCCAGCATAAATTCCGAAGATAAAGCCAAAAATGGTGCAGAGGAATGAGGAGGCTCCAGAACCCCAAAGAAGCCCATGATCTATTCGTAGTTTGTTTAGCGTAAAACCAACCAAATGAGCGATTGGAAAGATAATCAACCAGAATGCTAGTGCAGAGTAAATACATGCGGCGAGGGGAAGTGCTACGAGTCCAAGAGGATCATAATCTCCTCCTAAGAAAAGGACATCCAGGAACCAAAATATGCAGTAGAGGACGACCATGGTGCCACCCGCCCCGATAAACCCGAAGTGCCAGTGCTTAAGCGTAATCATATTCTCTGCCGAACATCTAAGGTCACTCACGGCTTCCCGTGGCGCGACGCGTGGCCCGAGCGAAGCAAGTAAGCAGGGGGTCCGGCAGCCGCTGGACGGGTAACTATTCGGTGAATCGCATTGTTAGACTTATTTCTTGTTGAGTCGATCGGTTATCCAATCAGGGTTTCGTCGTAAGTCGATCACTGCCAAGATTGTCACCTCATCTGATTGCACTGTGTAGAAAATGCCGTGAGGAAAGACTCTGGTCAGAAGTCTGTAAAATCCATGAACCTCTTTGTGAATACCTGCTGTAATCTTCAGTCCTTCAATGTCAGCACGCAAACACGCGGTAAAGTAATCGCCAAGGCCGAAATTCTGAGCTTCGTAAAACAGGAAACCATCATTGAGGTCGCCAAAAGCATCCTCTGAAATGAGGATTTTTTTCATCCACGTCCGATTGCAAACTTCACCTTGTCCCAGTCCAGGAGCTGGGCTTCGCCACGGTTAATGCGTGCTTGGCGATCCTTCAATAAATCGATTACCTCTTGGGAAATTGGGGCTTCATCGTAGTGATCACGCATGTCTTCCCAAATCGCCGCCATGATCCGAACTTTTTCGTCGGGTGGCAGGGTTCTGATCTCTTGGTTAGTCACATAATAATATTACCCAGAATTTGCGAGAAGGCGATTATTTTTTATCAACGTCCGTGGTCAGCCAGCCTCTGGAGCCGAAGGCGGAAGGGGCTTGGCTGGACCACCTGGTTCGGGAATCTTTCTATCAGGTTGACTGTAGTCTGGCATGTCAAAAGAACGGCTTTCGCCGGAGGATGCTGGGGATGATGTGGTCTGAGTCTGGGTCATGGCC
>JAAUTS010000140.1 GCA_012031345.1 Blastochloris sp.
CCGGAGTGACCGGTGGCGTGGCGACGGGAATTGCGGTGTTGGGATCCTGAGCCATTTCGATCAGCCCTCAAGTTTGAATGACACGGGCACACGTACCCATTCCTGCACCGCCGCACCATCGCGCTTGCTGGCGTTGAATTTCCAGCGCTTGGCAGCCTGCATGGCAGAGCGGTCCAAGGAGGCATAACCGCTGGATTTGTCCACTTTGATATCGCCAGGCGTACCGTCCGGATTGATCAGCACACGCAGCATCACGACGCCTTGGATGCCACGGCGCAACATGTCTGGCGGATAACGTGGCGGGAAACGCTGACGGAATGAAGCGTCAGCCGAACCCTGCACGTAACTGGGACGTGGTGGCGGCGGCGGTGGTGGTGGCGACTATGGTCGTCGTCGCTAATCTCTGCTGACATCTGTCAGGACCTTACATGGTCTTTGAAAAGGGGCGCGGAATGATCCGCGCCCCTTTTTCGTGGAGTCATGAATTCATCCATCCAGAGTTAGATGGGATGGGTTGGTAGTTATCTGAGGGAAGGGCGAGCTTTCCCACCCGTGAGTTTCAGGGGCGAAGTGCCATGGGAGGCTGGAGAACCTCGTTGATGACAATGGCCCGGCGCAGGCTGAGGGGATCGCGGAGATCTTGGGAGAGTCGGCGTTTTGACCAAGCAACCGGGGTTCCAGATGAGAGAGGAACACGTTTTTTCTTGGGAGTTTCCCGGTCAAAGGAGGAGAACTGGGTGAATCGATCTTGAGCGGCATCGTCCGCCGTATGGAAAGCAGAGGCGGTCGTGGGGCTTGGGTTGGATTGGCGGAGACGTTCTTCCGCTTGTTTGATGCGATCACGGAAATCCCGGACCGGGGGTTTGGGAGGCAACTGGACCTTGCTTGGAACGGGTGGAGGGACAACAGGCGGGGGCAGGCGGTTTTGTGGTAAGGAATCCTGCTTGCGTTGGGTAGCTTGTCCCAAAGCCTCCATCAAGTCATCGAGCTCCTGTTCCTGGGTGCTTTTCCTGGGACGCGGTTCATCGAATGGGAAAGGCTCGGGCATGGTCGGGGAAGAGGGTTCCCCGCCTTGCTTGCGGCTTCCCACCCATTGGGCAATGGCTCCGCCGACGATGATCAGCGGGATGATGAAGTCCGAGATATCCATGAATCAGCTTCAGGAATTGGGTTGGCCGGATTTCTGGTGAGAATCTTCCTTGGCGATGGCACTGCGCATTTCTGTGTCGGCACCGACGTTTTTGATTTTCATGTAGTCCATGACGCCGAGGTTGCCACTGCGGAAGGCTTCGGCCATGGCCATGGGGACTTGGGCTTCGGCCTCGACGACTTTGGCGCGCATTTCGGCCACGCGGGCGATCATTTCCTGTTCGGTGGCCACGGCGGCGGCGCGGCGGACTTCCGCTTTGGCTTGGGCCACGCGTTTATCGGCCTCGGCTTGATCCGCCTGGAGACGGGCACCGATGTTTTCGCCGATATCAACGTCAGCGATGTCGATGGAGAGGATTTCGAAGGCGGTGCCGGAGTCGAGACCACGCACGAGCACGTTTTTGGAAATTTTGTCAGGGTTTTCCAAAACTTCTTTGTAGGTGGTGGCGGAGCCGATGGTGGTGACAATGCCTTCCCCGACGCGGGCGACGATGGTTTCCTCGGTGGCACCGCCGACGAAGCGGTCGAGGTTGGTGCGGACGGTGACGCGGGCTTTGACCCGGACACCGATACCGTCCTTGGCCACGGCGTCGATGGTTTGTTTACCGGAGGCGGGTGGGCGAGTCGATGACGCGGGGGTTGACGGAGGTGCGGACGGCTTCAAAGACGGACTTGCCTGAGCCGGAGGTGGCCAAGTCAATGGCGCAGGCGCGGTTGAAGTCGAGGGCGATGGAGGCCTTGTCGGCGGCGATGAGAGCGCGGATCACTTCATTGACATTACCGCTGGAGAGGAAGTGGGTTTCCAACTGGTCGGTAGTGATGTTGATGCCAGCGCGGACGGCGGTGATGCGGGCATTGACGATCATGGCGGTGGGAATACCACGGAGGCGCATGGCCACGAGGTTCGGAATACCCACGGTGGCACCTGCCAGCATGGCGCGGAGCCAGAGCATGAAAAAGTTGAAGAAGATGATGCCGAAGATGAGGACGGCGAGTCCAGCAACGATGCCGAGGAAGATGAAGAATCCAGTCATAATGAACTAAGGTAGATTTGGTTGTTAGGTGAGGGTTGGTTTATATGCCACGGACCAAGATAGCCAATCCTTGGACTTTCACAACCTTGACCTTGCATTGAGGGTCGAGGTGCGAGCCTTCCGTCATGACATCATAACGTTTGCCGTGGAAAAGGGCGGTGCCGGAGGGGCGCAGGGGGGTGACGGTGAGGCCTTCATCTCCCAGAGAGGGCAGATCGGTTTTGGTTTCGACCTGGCCGGAGACTTGTTGGAGGGTCATACGACGACCCAAGGGAGAGCGGGGATAATATTTCATCCAAAGCAGGAAAAGGATGAGGCCTATGACAAAAAGTGCCCCGAGCAGAGCCATGGCGGAAATCGGGCCGTAAAGGATGCCTGTGACGACGACAGCGGCCAGCAGACACAGAACGCCGATACTGCCTGCGATCATGCCGGGGAGAAAAATTTCGGCCAGGAGCAGGATAAAGCCAGCGGCGATGAGGCAGATGAGGAGTGTCATACGGGTTCCACCACGGTGCGAAAACCTTCACGGCGAATGACTTTGACTCGGGTGCCAGGTTCGACAAAAAGTCCTTCGGTCACCACATCCACCGGACCCTGCCCAAAGTCGGCTGTGCCCGAAGGGCGGAGGAGACTGAGGCAGAGGCCTTCATCCCCCGGCTGCAAAGCTGGGCTCATGGTAGGGAGGGGGGCCGGAGCGTTCACAGGACCTTCCGGCAGGATGAGACGCGAGTAAAGCGGGGTGTGGGGGAGGATGCGGAGGAGAACCAACATGCCGAGAACGCTGAGCACCAGAGCCAGACCGAGATTCATCATGGGAGTTTGGATTTGGGCCACGGTGGGGATGAAGGGATCGGTGGGGTAGCGATCCACCATAGTTTTGAGAAGGGAGACGACAACCAGGAGCAGGCCACTCAAGCCCAGCACCAAGGTTCCGGGCAGGATGAAGAGCTCCGCGAAAATCAGGGCTAAGCCCAATAAAAATACCAGAACGAAGCCGTAGCCGGAGAGCCCCGCCACGTAATGGCCAAAGAAGAAGATGAGGGCAAAGAGGACGGCCAGGCTGCCAAAGAGACCGAAGCCCGGGGTTTTGAATTCCACATAACCACAAAGCAAAGCCGCTCCGAGCAGCAGGGGGGAGAGGGTGACGATGAAACGGCCCACCGCTTCAAATCCGGTTGGTTCGACGCGGGTGACGATGGCGTTAGGTCCGGCCACCTCGCGGATCATGTCGTCCAGGGAATTGTAGGTGCCGCGGCTGAGCAAGGGGAGATCGTCGAAGGTTTCGGCAGCTTCTTTGGAGGTCAGGGTGACAATCTTGCCCTTGGGCACAATTTCTTTTCCGTTGATGGTCAGGCCCTGGTCCTTGTCCACCATGGCATTGAAGACTTCCGGGCGGTGGCCCTGGCGTTCGGCAAAGGCGCGGATTTGGGCGCGGAGGGCGGAGTTTTGTTTTTCCTCCATGGTGGAGGGCAAATCTTCGGCTCCTCCGCTGGAGCTGGCCACGACCGGGGCGGCGGCACCGATGATGGCGGCGGGCGACATGTAGATGCGATGGGTTCCGGCGGAGATAAAAGCACCGGCGGAGACGGCCCAGGGATTGATATAGGTGAAGGTTTGTTTTTGGTCGGGGAAACGCTCGAGGATTTTGAGGATTTCCAGGGTGGAGCTGACCTTACCGCCGGGCGTGTCCATGTCGAGGATGAGCAGATCGGCCTTGTTTTCGATGGCTTCCTTCACACCCCGGCGGATGAGAAAGGTCAAGGCATCTTCGATGGGTCCCTCAACCGGGATGACATAAACTTTTTTGGGCGCGGTGCTGGATTCGGTAGTGGTTTGGGCGGGCAGGGGGCTGATGAAAAGGAAGAGGAAAGCAGACCAACCACTCAACAAAAGATTCAGTCCCAATTTCATAGAAGCGTCAATATACCACGGGAGCTGAAAATTACAGAAAGGAATCGATAAAAAAACTGCGTGCTGAGGGTTTCGAACCCCCGACCGCCTCGGTGTAAACGAGATGCTCTACCACTGAGCTAAGCACGCGGTTAGGGGTAGCATGTTGCAAGGGCTCTGCGAAATGGGCAATCAGAAATGAGGGGGTGATGGAGAGAAGGGGGATGAACGGCAAAGACGCGAGGAGCGCGAAGGTAGGGGAAAGGGAGAAGGGGCAGGGGGAGCTTTTGGACAGGGTTTTGGGGGTAAGTTTGGGAATTTGGATTGCGGTTTGTCAGGGGGATTTCTAGAAAGAGGGGTGTCCTTGTTTAGTTATCGTGAAGACGAACTCAGTGCTGAGCTTACCTTGTTGCGTGAGGTTCCGCTTTTTTCCACCTTGAAGCGACGGGATTTGAGGGTTTTAGAGCCTATTTTACATGAGCGTAGTTATGTTCATGACGAGGTGATTTTTGAAGAAGGGGATGAGGGATTGGGGATGTATGTGGTGTTGGAAGGACAGGTTCGGATTGCGCGGAAGGGTTTGATTGGGAGCAAGGAGGTGACGCGCTTGGGGCCGGGACAGTTTTTTGGTGAGTTGTCGCTTCTCGATGGCGGCCCGCGGTCGGCCTCGGCGGTGGCGACGGACAGTTGTCGCTTGTTTGGATTTTTCCGGCCTGAGTTTTTGGAGATTTTGGAAAAGCACGAAAAGATCGGAGCCAAGATCAGTTTTCAACTGGCCAAGCTGACGACGATGCGGCTGAGGCAGTCGATCCAAGGCGCGCAGATCAACGGAAGTCTTTGAGCAGGGTGAGGCCGGATTATGGATGAGGAAAAGATGGCGTTGGGGGTGAAGGCCCGGGTCTCAGGACTGGACCAGCCGGTCGTTTGGTTAGGGGGTGATCGGGGGGACGCTTCTGGCGGTGTTTTTGTGTGATTGGATGTGGTGGATCTCGATCCCCTTGGTGGCTTCCGTGGTGTTGTATTATATCGCGCTCCCTATCATCGAGTGGTTGGAACGGCGGGGTTTGGACCATAGTAAGGCGTTGTGGGTGTTTATCCTGGGGTTGACCTTGTTGGCGGCGGTTCTGGGTCCGGCCTTGCTCTCGTGGTTTACGACCCAGGCGTATCTGGTGCAGGAGAAGTTGCCTGCGGTGCTGAACCGGATCAATGAGACGCTGGGTTCCTCCATCATGGGTATGGAGGAGGAATATCTCTGGATGCAGGAGGCGGAGGTGGGCAAAAAAATCAATGCCAAGTTGGAACTTTTCAAGGAAGGCTTTGTGGAGAGTTATCTCCCGAATGTGGTGGTTTATGTTCTACATTGGGTGCCTTGCATGTTGCTGGTGCCTTACCTGACCTTCTTTTTTCTCAAGGATGCGCATCGCCTGAAAAAATTGCTGATGCGCGGGGTGCCGAATGCTTTTTTTGAAAAAGTGTTGCTGTTGTTTCATCGTCTGGATGGACAAGTGAAGAAATACTTTTGTGGTCTGATGATGATGACTCTATTGGATACGGTGACACTGGCGCTGGGTCTATGGGTGTTGGGCTTGAACTTCGGGGTTTTCGGCATCGTGCCTTCCATTTTTCTGGGGTTGTTGTGTGCGGTGTTGTCCTGGTTGCCGTTTATAGGTTCGGTGGTGGGCTGTCTGGTGATCGTGCTGGTTTGCGTGATTCAATCAGCGGAGCCGGCTTGGTTGGTTTTCTGGGCGGTGATTTTGTTTGTGTCGGTGCGGTTATTGGATGATTTTTTATACACACCGATGACGATTGGCCGTTCTCTGAGTGTGCATCCCCTGGTGACGGTGTTGATGATTTTTGCCGGGGGTTTTGTGGGTGGGGTGACGGGATTGCTGCTGGTGATGCCAGTGCTGGGGGTGGCCATGGTGTTGGGGGAGATCTTTGGACAGGTGTGGTTCGATGCGCGGTTGCGGGCCAGGTATCATTGGGGTCGGCAGTTACGCTTGCGGGCGGCACGGGAGGGTTTGTCAGGTTGAGGTGGGAGGAAAGAGTGAAAATTGGGTGAAGAATGGTCTGAAAGCTTGCCTCTTGGCTCGCGGGGGGTTAATTTGATTGTCTATGAGCGAAACCCATGTGACCAAGGAAAAGTTGGTGGACGATGTCAAGGAAGTGATCGCGGATGCGGAGTCCCTGATCCGGGCCACGGCGGATGATCTCTCCGTCAAAGCCAAGGATGCGCGGGCGAAGTTGACGGTCCGACTGGACGGAGCCAAGGTGCGTTTGAAGGAACTGGAAGGGGTGGCCCGTGAGCGGGTGGCTGAGGGAGCCAAGGAAACGGATCGTGTGATTCGTGACCATCCTTATGAGTCCTTGGGGGTGGCCTTTGGAATTGGCCTGTTGGTGGGAATATTGATCAACCGCAAGTGATCCATGTTTTTTTCCAGTAAAACAGGAGAGGGCGGTCTTTTGGGACTGCTCCGTAAGTTGGCTTTGCAGTTGGTAAGCCTGCTCGAAACCCGGGCGGAACTGTTGTCGGTTGAATTTCGGGAGGAAAAGATCCGCCTGATTCGATTGATGATTTGGACCTGTGTGGCCTTGTTTTTGGCTGCAATTGGTTTGGTGATGTTGACGATGACAGTGTTGTTCTGTGTCTGGGACAATGAGGAGTATCGGCTTTGGGCTTTGGGGACTTTCACCTTGTTGTATTTGGGAGGCTCTGCGTTCGGTGTCTATCAAATGCGAAAACTTTTGGTGGATGGGGAACTGCCTTTTGCGGAAACTCTCAATCAGTTAAAAAAAGACAGGGAGACCCTGCAAACGCAGCGTGAGCTTTGATGAGTGTGGGATTGGATCAACTGAGTGAGCGTAAAGCGCGGCTGGTTCAACGTTGCGAGGCGGAGAGGGCGGTGGTGGTGACAACCTGTGAGGATTTGAGAGATTCCATGAGTTGGGTGGATATGGGTATGGCAGCGGCGTCGATGATCGCACCCAAAGCGAAGCTTTTTTTACCGGTGTTGGCTTTGGCTCTGGGCAGCGGACGCCTGGGCTCACTGGGTCGGGCGGGTTCCTTGGTCTCCAAAGTGGTGGCAGGCTGGCAGTTTTTCAACAAGGCCAAACACTTGGTCCAAGGTTCGGGTTTGCTCGGGTTGTTCGGTGCCGCGCGTGGTCGCTCCTGATATGGTGCCGATTCGCTGCTTGCAGGTGGGTTGCTTTGCCTTCGGCTTTTAACGTTTCTTGACGTTTTTGGCGGAAGAGATGGTCACGGTAGCTTGAACCACGGGGCTTTGGGTGGGTTTGAGGAAAGCGATGGAGGCGGGTAATTCCACGGTGGTGGCAAAGCTGTAGGTGCCGGGTTCGGTGATTTTAGCCAGAGAAATGGGGGCGGTTTTCAATCTTCGATTTTTTTCAATGCGGCTGTCTTTGGCGGAAACCTGGAAGGACGGAGGGTCGAGATCGATGCGATCGAGGCGGAGATGGGGAGCCAGGCCGAGGTATTCGATCTCGGGTTTGAGATCGAGTTGTCGTGCGGCGAAGATTTGGAACTCGATATTTTCCGGTTCGTATTTGGCTACTTTCCAGCCGAGAGGTGCGCCGCGGAGCATTTCTTTTTGCAGGACAATTTGGGCTGAGGAGGCGGTCATGCCTTTCAAATCAATCACCACCCCGAGATTGCTGACCGGAAGTTGGGTCAGGTTGATGGGGGCCTGGATGTAAACTCTGACGGTGGGATTCTTGATGCGCTCGACGTAAAGGTTGTCCGGCAGGTTGGAAAAGCTGACGGGGACATCCTGCACGAGCAGGGCTTCTTCTCCGGCGTTTTGGAAGATTTTCAGGACGGGCATGGCCAGCATGGCGATGGCGATGGAGGCGGCCCAGAGGGTGATGGAGACTCCGCTGCGGAACCAGGGTTTGGAGGGATGGATGTCATTTCCCAGAATGTGGCCGAGGCTTTCCTCCAGAGTTTCCGGGGATGGAACGGGAAGTTGGCGTATCACCCCCTGGCTGGCATGGCTGAGGGTGCCGCGTTCCTCGGAGACGATCAGGATGTCTGCGTCTCCTTTTTCGGAAAGACCCAGCGCGGCCAGATGCCGTGTGCCCCAGGATTCCGGGTGGTCTTCGGATTGGCTCAGGGGCAGGAGAGCGCCGATCTGGCAGATGCGATCTCCCTCGATGATGGCGGCACCGTCGTGACGAGGGGATTGAGGATGAAAAAGGGCCAGAAGGAGGGAATGGGTGAGGCGTGCGTCATAGGCTTCACCTCCATTGACATGGGCGCGCCAGTCCATGCGGCGGGGGAAAACCAGGATGGCACCGATCCGGCGCTGACACATCTCGAAGAGAGCGGGGGCGAGTTGGGAGAGGAGTTGCTGGCTTTTTTTTCTGGGTGGCCCGAAGAAGTTGAAAAGTTTGGCATCCTCGTAGGCACGGCGAATTTCCGGCAGGAAGCTAAGCAGGAGGAGCACGACCAAGGGGCCGGCGATGGCGGTGGTGAGGAGGCGGGTGAGAGGGAATTCAAAAATACTGACGGCAAGAATGAAGAGGCCGAAGGCGAGTAGGGTGAGGGCCATGCGCATGACCCGG
>JAAUTS010000141.1 GCA_012031345.1 Blastochloris sp.
GGGTGGATGCTGAGATCTATGATGCGCTGGTGATTTCCGTGCCGACCCCGCAGTTGGCCCGCTTGTTGGGGTGGAAGGAGATTCCGGTGGATTATGCTCCATGTTTGACGGTTTTTTTGAATATGAGGGCTCAGGTCTGGGACGAACGGGGGAGCGTTATGCTTTGAGCGACCGGACGGGTCGGGAGGTATTGGCCTGGAGTGCCTGTGAAAATCATAAGGAAGGTCGGGTGCAACCCGGATCCACGGTTATGGTGGTGCAGGCCTCCGAAGCGTTCAGTAGGGCGCATGTGGAGCAGGCTCCTGAGCTTTATGTGCCGCTTTTACGCAAGGAGTTGGAACGCTGCTGGGAGCTGGAAGGGGCATTTCTTAAAAATACATTTGCTCATCGCTGGCGTTACGCGCGTTCGTTGGAGCTGGGTTCTTATCCCCCACTGCCAGCAGGGGTGGAGGTTTGTGGGGATGGCTTGGTGCGATCACGGATTGAGGATGTTTACATGAGTGGGGTGGCGGCGGCGGAGCGGGTGTTGCGGGCGTGCTGAAAGAGTGGGCATAAAGAAACCTTTGCGCTCGGCCCTGCTTTGGGTTTGAATCTTCTTTCCTATGAGTTCTGTTCGTGTTCGTTTTGCGCCGTCTCCGACGGGTATGTTGCATATTGGTTCAGCCCGTTCGGCGCTTTTCAACTGGCTGTATGCGCGTCATTGCGGTGGCACCTTTGTGTTGCGTATTGAAGATACGGACAAGGCACGCAATACGCCGGAAGCGGTCGCCGCCATCTTCAGTGGGCTGCGTTGGTTGGGCTTGGACTGGGATGAGGGGGCGATGGAGGGTGGAGAAAACAAGGGGGATTACGGCCCCTACCATCAAAGTCAGAGGACGGAGATTTACCAGAAATATGGAGAAAAGCTTTTAAGCAGCGGTCAGGCTTATCGGGAACCGGATGGGTCGATTCGATTCAAAATGCCCAAGACTCCCGGCGTGGTGAAGGATTTGATCTGCGGGGAGATCACCTTTGAGCGCATGATGGAGCCGGACCCGACGATCTTCCGCAAGGACGGCTCGCCAGTCTTCCATTTTGTCAATGTGGTGGATGACCTTGAAATGAAAATCACGCACGTGATACGCGGGGAGGATCATTTGTCCAACACGCACAAGCACATCGCCCTGTTTGAGGCTTTGGGGGAACAGGCGCCGGCCTATGCACATATTCCGCTGATTTTGAATCCGGGCGGATCGAAGATGAGCAAGCGTGAGGAAGGGGCGGCGGTGGGGCAATACATTGAGCAGGGTTATCTGGCGGAGGCGGTGCGGAACTATCTCTGCCTGCTCGGCTGGTCGCCGAAGGACAATCGCGAGATTTTGAAAATTGCGGAGGTGATTGAAAAGTTTGACCTGCCCCAGATCAACCGCAGCAACGCGCGTTTTGACATCAACAAACTTTACTGGATTAACGGGGAACACTGGCGGGAACTGAGTGCGGAGGATTATCATGCCTTTGCCCGTCGTCATCTCAGCACCCATGGGGTGGATGTATCGGGGCTGGATCCGGCTTATTTGAACGGGGCTTTGGATATTATTCGGGAGAAGATCAAGCTGGGTCGGGATCTGCCGGAGTGGCTGGATCCTTTCCTGAAAGAGGAGTTCGAATATGACGCCAAGGCGGTAGAAAAAAGCCTGAAGGCGGAGGGGGCGGCCCAGCGTTTGACCGACCTGATTACTTGTTATCAGGGCCAGCAGGTTTGGAAGGCAGCGGAGCTGGAACAGGCTCTGGTTCAGTTGGCCGAGTCACAAGCGGTCAAGACCGGGCTTTACGTGCATCCCTGCCGGGTTGGGGTGTCGGGACGGGGTGTGGGTCCTTCCCTCTATCACATGTTGGAAGTTCTTGGTCAGGAGAGGGTTGTGAAACGGCTTGAGCGCACTCGGGAGTTGCTGGGTTCAGGGAAAATTTGAGGCGGGAGCTCGGGATCGGGTGTTCGGGGCAGCTGGTCTGGGCTATCCAAGCTTGGTCTGGCCGGGGAGGCTTTTCCATTCTTTCTTTCCATGAAGGAATTTAACGCTATAGCCAAAAGATTGGCTTTGACCTGAAGTGGTTCCGGTTGAGGTTCTCTGGAAACAACAACGACTATGAAACGGATCTCGCACCTGGAACAGGATTTTGACAATCGCGTGGCGGCGGTCCACGACTACACCACTCCGCCGCCGGAGGTGGTGCAAACGGTGCGGCAGATCATCAATGACATCCGGCAACGCGGGGATCAGGCTTTGATTGAGATCACCAACCGCTTCAGCAGCCAGCAGATTGATCGCAGCAGCCTGGCCTTGACGGGTCGGGTTCCTTCACCCGGTCCTGACGTTAAAAAAGCGCTGTTGGCTTCGCAAAAAAACATCGTGCGTTTTTACAAACAACAAGTGCCCAAGTCCTGGAAAGGCAAGAACGTGGAAGGGGCGGAAGTTGGTGAGCATTATGTCCCCTTGGATCGGGTGGGAATCTACGTGCCTGGTGGCACCGCGCCGCTGGTCTCCAGTGCCCTCATGACCATTACTCTGGCCAAGGTTGCCGGGGTAAAGAAATCGTCGTGGTCACGCCTCCTCCGGTTCATCCGGTGCTGCACCATGCCATCCACATGGCGGGCGCTACTGAAATCTATCAATGTGGAGGAGCCCAGGCGGTGGCGGCCTTGGCTTACGGGACCAAAACCATCGCCCCCGTTCACAAAATTTATGGTCCGGGTAATGCCTATGTGGTCGAGGCCAAGCGACAGGTTTATGGCAAGGTGGGCATTGACCTGTTGCCTGGACCGAGTGAGATTGCTGTGCTGGCGGACAAGACCGCTGTGCCAGCTTATGTGGCGGCTGACCTGCTGGCCCAGGCGGAACATGGGCATGGCAGCCGAATCTTTCTCCTCAGCCCGGACAAAACCTTCATGGACAAGGTGGGCGCGGAGATCGAGCAGCAGATGCAGACCCTGCAGCGGCAACAGCATCTGCGGGAAACGCTGAACCTGAGTTGTTATCTCATCCACGTCAAATCTATCCGTCAAGGGGTGGAGTTGATCCAAAAATCGCGCCTGAACACCTCTCCCTTTGTTGTGTCGGTGCGGTCAAACTCGCTCCGACGATCCGGAATTGTGGAGCCATCTTTGTGGGGGACTTTTCTCCGGTTGCCGCCGGGGATTATGCCTCGGGTCCCAGCCATGAGCTGCCGACCAATGGAGCGGGTCGTTTTACGAGCGGATTGACCATTGACCAGTTCATGCGTCGCACCAGCATTGTGCGTTATGACCGGAAGGCCTTAAAGCGTGGGGCGGCCACCATCACGACCTTGGCGGCGGTGGAAGGTATGACCGCGCACCAGCGTTCAGTGGAGATCCGCTTGAAAAAATGATTTTTTGACAGGAGGGAACAGGAGGGGTTCGAGGGGAAGGCTTCTCACGCGGAGAAGCGGGGATCGCGGAGGAAGGAATTTCACCCTGTCTCTAAACAGACCCTTAGTAGCTCTTGTCCTGAGATGAGTCAGGGGCTAGGGTTGAAACCGATGAGAACCAGTCAAATTCAGCGTGAAACAGCGGAGACCCGCATTGCCCTCAAACTTAATGTGGACGGGAGCGGACGTTCCAAGATCGCCACGGGCATAGCCTTTTTCGATCACATGCTGACTCTTTTTTCCAAACATTCCCTGATGGATTTGGAGATTGATGCCAAGGGAGACTTGGAAGTGGACTATCATCATACGGTGGAGGATGTGGGTATTGTGTTGGGGCAGGCCCTGAAGGAGGCTCTGGGCGACAAGCGGGGCATCCGACGTTATGGGCACGCTTATCTGCCCATGGATGAAACCCTTAGCCGGGTGGTGGTGGATTTGAGTGGCCGGGCCTACCTGGAGTATCGGGTGAAAGGATTACGCCGCAAGGCGGGCGACTTTCCTTTGCAGTTGGTCGAGGAATTCATGCGATCCCTGTCGGTCAACGCGCTGATGAACCTGCACATCGAGTTGCTTTATGGCCGGGACGCGCACCACATCTCTGAATCCATCTTCAAAGGCTTGGCCAAGGCCTTGGACATCGCCTGTCAAAAAGATTCCAGGGTCAAGGGCCTCCCCAGCACGAAGGGGAAGATTTGAAAAGTTTACGGTTTTCAGTTCACAGTTTTCAGTGTTCAGAGAAGAAGCACGGAGGCGAAATTCCCCTGCGTCGGTTCATGGCAGAACGTTGATGATGGGTGCTTGACTGCCAACTGAAAACTGAGGTCAGCCTTTCTTGGGCGCAAGCTTGGATTCTTCCACAATTTCCTTGGTCACTTTCTGAATTCGTTCCATGAGTGGACCCATGCGTTGTTGCATTTGGGTCATGGATTTGATGGTGACCTGGGGCATTTTGGCGGTGACTGCTTTGCCGATGGGGGAATCATAAAAGGCGATCATGCCGTCGATTTCTTCCTGGGTGAAGTTCTCCGCGTAAACTTGGATGTAAAAATCCTTCATTTTGTCCCAGCTCATCTCTTCTTTGATGATGGTCGCCATGCGGGACTGAAGTTTTTCCTGGAGAGCTTTGGAATCAGCATTCATGGCCTGTCCCTGTAGAGCCATGTCCATGCTGGATTTCATTACGGAGTCCATTTGTCCCAGCACGCTGTCTATGGTCTTTTCGACTTCGGTGACTTTCAAGAGTTTTTCCACGGATTCCTTGGTAGGAGGAGCCGCGTGGAGCTGGGAGAGGAGCAGGCAGGAGAGAAGGATGAGGGTGATTTTTTTTCATGTGTGGGTTTGGGTTAAGAAGGGATATTTACCACAGAGGACACAGAGAGCACAGAGAATTATTGTGGTAATTTTAATTCTTTTTTTTCGGATTTTGTGGGTTTGTTCAGAAGGGGTTGGATGAGTTTTTTGACCTCGTCATTGGCGCGTAGATCGAGGGATTGTTGCAGATATTCCCTGTCCGGTATTTTTTTACCTTCTCGGTTTACGGTTTCCCCATTCAGATCGATGCCTTTGGAGATCAGGATTTGAATGACATCGATAGAACAGCGATTGTTGATGGCGTTGACGAGTAGAGAGCCGGGAAGCGGTTTTTGAAGCCAACGCATATACGTTTTGAGATCCTCGATCCTTTCATCATCCAGTGCACTAAAGCTGACGCTCCAAAGTCCATAGTAGAGTGCGACTGTCTCGCGCTCAGCATCATCCTTGGCGATGGAAAGCAGGAAATCAACCATGGGCTTGCGCACGCAGTAAGGTTTTAGACCGCCGAAAACATCAGAGCGGTTCACATAATTTCCTTTTAACAGTTCATCAATGATTTGGGTTTGATTCGCGTACGAGGCGATGTCCAGAACGTTCTTAGACATGAATTCATTAGGGCTACTTTTCGGATCAAAACCCTCCAGAATTCTTTTATGCAAATTGGGCCAATCCCCGCTAGCGGCATAAACAAAGGCCCACTCAGGGACCTTGATGCCGTGATGAATGAGGAGTTTGATGGATTCCGGATGGGCGGTCAAGGCGTAGTCCCAAAGACTGGCTTGGAATGTTTTTCCACTCATTTTGTCTTTGGCAAAATGCATCACCTCAAGGTTTGGATTGACCTTAAGAAGCTCTTTTAAAACGTGGGGATAGCGCACACTCTCATGAAGAGGGGTAATTTCCCGGTAATACGAGGGAGTGTCTTCAATGACGGGCAGGTCAGGACGCAGTCCTTTGGACAAAAGTAATCTGAGAAGTGGGACAAGATTCCGGCGATAAGCGGCCGCACGGCAGAGTTCTGCACCATCTTTCTGTATATCAAAGGGAATACCCAAATCGATCAGTTTAATAATCACTTCCGGGTTGGTCTTGTAGTTGATGGCGTTGAGAATGGGAGAAAATCCGTTGGCTGATCTTGCAGGAAGTTTGGCTCCTGCTTTGAGCAGGAGATCGATGCTTTCGAGGTCGGGGGCGGAGGTCAAGGGCAGTCGGTTATGGATACCCAAATTAGGGTCGGCTCCCGCCTTGAGCAGGAGCTCCACCATTCTGGCATCTTGTGCCTTGAGTAGGGGAGGTTCTTCGTTTTCAGGAACGATGGTAATATTCAGTCCCTGATCAATCAGCCATTGCGCCGCCCGGTGCTGATTCCAATGGAGGGAGCTTGACAGAGCCTGAGAGCCTTCCTTTTCCAAAGTGGCACCCTGGAGAAGAATATATTTCATGACGTGGACCTGTCCTGTCCTGGCCGCCATTTCGAGAAGATGGGGGCTGACCTTTTTTTCGCTCAAAGCTTCCAAATACTGGATGGATTTAAGCTGGCCTGAAGCAACGGCGAAACTCATGAGTCCTGCTGTACCGCTTTTTTTGATCACCCCTTCTTCGCTCAACTTCCTGAGGGTATCCACCTCTCCAACCGAGACGGCCCAAAACTCAGGTTTGACTTTGGCTCCTCCCTCTTTGAGAACCCGGGCGGTTTCGGTGTAGCCGCGCCAAAGGGCGCGCATGATGGGTAGATCGTTCCAATCGTTGGGCAGATTCGGGTTCGCCCCGTGTTCCAAGAGGACTTGGGCAACTTCAGGATAGTTAAAGTCGGCGCAGTAATAGAGTGCGGTTCCCTGGTGGGAACCTTCAAAAAGGGCAGGGGCATTGGGATCCACTCCCTGCTTCAAGATGTTTTTGGTCCGGGCGACATTTCCCTGCCATACCGCATCAAAAAGCTCAACCACGCCGGGTGCTTCTTCGGTCTGCTCCAGACGTTCTTTAGTGAGAAATACTGCTGCGACAACGAGGATCAAGCCGAGAGCCAGCAGGGACCAACCATAGGCACCACGGGTGTATTTGGCGATGAGTCGGAAACGAACTTTAAGTTGATCCTGATCCTCCAGAATGCCCACCAATCCGGGTAGAGAGTGGTGCTGTTGAAAATGTTCCAACAGTTTAAGCAGGGTGTGGCCATAACGTTCCTTTTGTTCCTCACCCGCATGGGAGAGCACCAGCGCGTCGGTGGCAGGTTCGCGATCCAAACGGATGCGCCGGAAGATGAGCCAGAGGACCGGATTGAACCAGTGCAGAATCTGCAGGAGTGCCATGAGCCACTGGATCAAGAGGTCTCCACGTCTGAGATGCGAAAGTTCATGAAGAAAGATCAGATGCCATTCGTGATCGTCAAAAACGTTCTGCGGAGCCTGGAGGCAGCAGCAGGGCGGGGCGAAACAAGCCCATGATGGCGGGACTCCCGATGCGCGGATGTTCGTAAAGAAGCGGGGTTTGTTTGAGTCCCAGCTGGGCGCAAGCGTTTTTCAAAAGGTTCTGCAAACGGGGGTCACGCAAGGGTAGGCGGTGCCTGAGATGGCGATGAAAACGATGATTGATGGCCAAGGTGAGAGTGAGGCCGATCACAACACCCACGAGCCAAAGCAGGGCCAGGGCATCCATGATTTCGAATGGGGCAGAGGAAGAAGATGACAGCGAGGGGCTGGCTGGGCCGGGAGTCGGGAGGGGAGCTGGAGGAGTGGAGATCCAAGTCACCGGGGTGCTGGGAGCGATTTGAAAAATGCTCAAGTGGCTGGTCGGGATTTCCGGGAGAACCAGACGCAGCAGGACGAGCAGCCAAAGGGCATGACTCCAGCGCGGGTTCAGGCGGCCTCGAAAAAGAAACTGGATGCCGAGAACGGCCAAGGCCAGCAGGGAAGCCTGCCAGGAGGTTTCGATGATCCACTGGAAGAGGGGTTCGATATGATGGAGGAGAGTGTTCATGGGATTATTTTTTTCTGCGGTTCATTCCTTCTTTTTGCTGAAGAATGTCCTTGAGTTCCTTGATCTCGCCGGGGCTAAGGTGACTTTCCTTGACCAATTGAATCAGGAGGGGTTGAACGGCATCTCCAAAGAGACGTTCCAAGAGGGAGCGGCTGGCATTTTTTACACAGGCTTCCCTGGCGACTTTGGTGCTGTAATGGAAGCGGTTCCCCTCGGCCCGGGTGCGGAGAGCGCCTTTTTTAACCAAACGACCGAGCATGGTGCGGATGGTCTGGTCTTTCCAGTCATGGGTCCGGGCAAGGCGGGCGACGACCTCCTGGGCGCTGAGGGGTTGTTCTTTCCAGAGGATTTCCATGACATCCCACTCGGCTTCTGAAATACGGGGCAGAGACATGGGTGGAAACTCTCACAATTGTAAATGTTAGTCAACTACAAACGTAAGAGTTATGGAGGCAGGGTTGTGCGGGAGCCTTCCCAAGCGATGAGGGCTTGTTTGCGGGTGGGGTTCCAGCGGTAGTGGCCGAAGAGGCCGGTTTCCCGGATGACGCGATGGCAGGGGATGAGGCAGGCCAGGGGGTTGCGGGCGACGGCGGAACCGAGGGCGCGGATGGCGCGGGGATGTTGGATGTGGCGGGCGAGTTGACCGTAGCTGACGAGGTGGCCGGGTGGGATCCGGAGCAGGGCGCGCCAGACTTTGACTTGAAAGGAACTGCCCCGGACATAGGCACGAAGAGGGCTGGGAGCAGGGAAGCGGGGGGAAAGGTGGAAGAGTTGCGGGAGGAGGCGCTGAGCGAGTTCCGGGGAGGGAAGGAAGGAGGCCAGGGGCCAGTCCTGCGAGAGAAGCGGGGGAACCGCCTCGGGGTTAGAAGGCAGTTGCTCTTGGAAGGAGAGATGACAAAGGCCGCGCGGGCTCTCCGCGACGAGGAGG
>JAAUTS010000142.1 GCA_012031345.1 Blastochloris sp.
ATGGACGGCTTTCCGTGTTGGCGAGGATGCGAGAAAAGAGCTCGAAGCGGAAGCTGCGGTTGTGGCCATGACAGCGTATGTGGATGATAAGCATCGCCAAGCCTGTGAACAGGCAGGCTTCGATGATTTTTGGCAAAACCTGTAACGGAAAAAGAGTGGTCGAGAATCCTGGACCGTTGGATGGAAGGAATGGAAGACGAGAGAGATTTAGGCTGGTCTGAGCGGGTTTTAAGAAACATGGGAGGAAACCAACAGGCTCTTGAAAAAGCCAAGGAGATGGCGCGTGTGGATTTTCCGAGCGACATGCAAGAGATGGTCAAAGCGATTCAAAGGGGGGATGTTGTAAACTTCAAACAAAGGCTCCATGCTTTGAAAGGGGTCTCACAAATCATGGCGGCTGAGGAGATTGTGGAGCAGGTTGTTTTGATGGAAAATCGAACGGAGAGCGCTGACCCGGATGCAATCAAGAGGGATTTGAGTGAGTTGGAGAAAAGGGTCATGGAGTTTT
The DNA here is from genome assembly GCA_012031345.1 of Blastochloris sp. Lineage (GTDB taxonomy): Bacteria > Verrucomicrobiota > Verrucomicrobiia > Methylacidiphilales > JAAUTS01 > JAAUTS01. The sequence continues at coordinate 509 of JAAUTS010000142.1, forward strand.
GTCAGAGGCTTTGAGAAGAGACTTCAGCACCCTACCCTGTCTGCGACTCGTCTGATGGGTTGTTTGCTGGTTTCTGACATGAATGGTGCAGTGTGGTCCATGAATCTCAACCCGATCAATATGGCACAGATGAAGTATGCAGCCGCGATGAATTCGGATAAAGGCCAGTGGATCGAGATGTCGGCTCCAGATTCTCAGTGAACGTTTGACCAGAAAGCTGCGTCCGTCCTGTAGGTGAAGTTGGGAGTAGTTTCCCTTACTCTCGATGGATACCAATTCCTTGGCTTGAATGAAAACACGTCCCTGTTGAAGAGGCAGATACAGAAGGTCGTTGGAGGCAGCCAGGGTTGGTTCATTTCCTGGTGGTTTGTTCAGGAGACGAGCCAAAGATTTCTTCAAGCGCAGGGAAGTCACGGGTTTGACCAGATAATCCAGAGCGTTCACTTCAAAAGCACGTATGGCGTGAGTCTCGGAAGCTGTCACAAAAATGATCGGGATGCTCGCAGGGATTTGAGAGGCTATTTCAAAACCAGTGGTTTCAGGCATTTGGATATCCAGAAAGACCGCATCCGGTGTATGAATTTTCAGTGAATTGAGAAAATCAGACCCAGTGGTTGAGGCGGACAAGATTTTGATCCCGGGCTCCAAACCTAGCAGGGTCTGGAGCTGTAATAACGCAATAGGTTCGTCATCAAGAATGGAGACGGAAAGTCGGGCTGTGCTCATAGCTGAGGCAGGGTTTGTTTCATGTTAACAGGCTACGGACCTGTACTATGATGCTAAACAACTAGTGCACAGTTTGAAGAAAATTAGTGCGCCCAATCTGCATGGGGACAGGGTAGTAAAATAAAGAACCATCTTATCAAAAGGGTAGGCCTACTACTTTGAATAAATTTAGACAATGCCCCGCACAGACCATGGACAGGTCTGAAGTATGAAGGTGTTCTTCAGATCAGGGTGCTATATCTCACGAGAAATTCCTCGCTTTCGCGGACTTGGTTTGGCTATGATTTCAATTCAGATCGCGAGTGCTTGCTTTTGGTATAAGCTGTAAGGCAAGCACAACAGAACACCTACAATGTTAGGGTAGCCGTGGGAAGCCAAAACAAATTCCATCCTTTGCCGGAAACCGCAGTCAGCCGGAAGTCTTCGTGCCGGGTAGCTGGAGGTTTGATCTTTAGGTAGGCTTGGCAGCTCGAATGATGAGATTTTAACAATGAAAAGATATTATTTTTTGCTAGTTATGGTTTTTAATTTGCACTGTGGTTTGTGCTTAGCAGAGGATAAACAATATGAAGAAATCATCGACCGATTCATGCGGCTAAATGGTGAATCCAAAGTCGAAGAAGCTGTTGCCGCCCTATTTATCACCAATCCATCAGCATCAGGTAAGGTTGATGTTTCGATGAAAGTTAAAGAAGGGCTAAGAGAAGTCTCCAAGCGTTCGGGTGAGTATGAATCGTATGAAATTGTGAGGAGGGAAAAATGTCGGATCGAATGTTGTATTTCTTTATATTTTAGCCATATACGAAGAACAGCCTGTCAAATTTGAATTCACTTTCTTCAGGTTCTCGAATCAGTGGAGGTTTTGGAATATTGATTTTGGATTTGATGTTCTTTCTGATGTTAAGAATTGGAGTTCCACATCCAAGGGGCCGACGCAAGCTAGTACTCAAGAAGAAAAGGGAGGAAAAAAAGGGGGCGGTTCGTGAAGAGTAACATCTGACATTCCGCTAAATCAAAGTTGACCAGCAGGCGCCAGAAATTTGATGATCCAATAGGACCAGTCTTGAACATTTCACACTTTGAAATATTCCTCCAATATTCGATTGTTAATTAGATTGTTGAGAGGGTGGGTGTAGGAACTGAGTCTGGGTAACAAAAACTGGACTATGTTCGGTTGCTCGTGGAAGATAAATTAATGTCGGCTGGAAATGAATGATCGAACATTATTCTATAAAGGTTATTATCCAAGAAAAACAGACTCAGAAAGTTAAATATTGAAGGCTTCCTCCTTCTGTGTCTGGAAAACTTGCTCGAACTTCAACTGGACAATTAGATGCTGAGCCTAAAACATTTCAGAGACAACTTCATTGCACCTGCTTTGTATGCTGCTATCTGTTACCTCTTATTTCAATATAGATTCCAATATATAGCATTTACTTTATTGCTAACAATAATATACATAGCTATCCTGTCGTTTAATAAAAATAACATACAGTATAGATCAAAACATTTGGCGATTCACTTGAGTTTGGCATTTATTCTATGGTTTTTCTTTGCAGAGAAGCAGTCTATTGGCATCGTTAACTTTCTAATCATCTTTTTGGCTGGAGTTGGTCTGCATGGTTATTTTAAGGACTAGTCTGAATCCTAGTTGAAAACAGGTATCTTTCCGCGGGAGCGGTCTATTACTTTGAACATTTTCAACCAATACCTACTGATCATGGATTGGTCTGAGGTGAAAAGGAGTTCTTCAAATCACGATGTAAATTAGGGCCGGAAATCCTAGTCAGTCCCGGCAAGATACGGCGGCGTTGATAGGAGGGAATGGAAAATTAATGAGGTTGCTTTGATGACCCGACTCGACTGCACAACCGGGGCTGGGTGCGGATTACCAAAAAAACCATTGGCCTGTTTGTACAACGTAGAGGCCGAGGAGGAGATTGGTGATGGCGTGGGCCAGGATGACGGCGCCGAGGGATTTGGTTTTGACGAAGAGGGCGCCATAGATCAGTCCGGTGAGGAAAGCGACGGGGGCGAAGCTGCCGTGAACGGAGGCGAAGAGTAAGGCGGTGACCCAAAAGGAAAAATGGGTGTAGGTGCCTAGTCTGACTTCCTCGAAATTTTCCTTGATGAGGTATCGCATGAGGAAGCCGCGCCAGAAAAGTTCTTCCATGACGGGCACGACCACGGCGGCGCCGAAAATCCGGATGGCGATCAAGCCCCAGGCGATTTGGGGATCTTGGAAGAGGAAGGGATTAAAACCGGAGCCGGGTTTGATTTCGCCCCAGAGAATTTTGGGCCCAAGCCCGACCCAGAGCAGGAAGACTCCGAGGCCGACGCTGACGGCGAGCCAGGGTTGTTTCAGATCGAAGGCGGGAAGGCGGGCGAAGAGGTAGAGCAAAAAGAGGCCGACCACGGCGGTTTTGATGGGATAAACCACATAAAGAGCGGAGGGGTGCAGACCTTCCAGAACCAGGAAGATCATGAAGAGAAGGAAGGGAGCGACGTAGGGATAGGCGGGATGTTTTTTGAGGCGATCCAACATGGGATGAGTTTCAAGGGTTCAGTCTATAGTTTCAAGAAGAACTGGATGAGGTGGGTGAGACGGAAAAGGCATGGGGTAGGGCTGGCTGCATGGGTGGGAATTTTGTTCGGCATGGATTTACGCTGGGAGGGGGAGACCGCGAGGTTTCCTGCCCACTGGATCACCACGTCGCGCTGCGTGATGACGGAGGGCCGGGCGAGACGCCTGGCCCAGCGAACAACTCCGAAAAAATCGAGAGTCTTCGAGATGAGTGCGCTAGTTCAATCGAAGGCAGGAATCTATTTCTCTGTGTTCTCCAGGTCCTCTGTGGTAGAAAAAATGCCTTCCATGTCAGTTAAGCGTCATATTCCGGTGGTTCTAAGCATTGCGGGTTCCGATAACAGTGGGGGGGCGGGGATTCAGGCGGATTTGAAAACCTTCACCACGTTGAAAGTTTATGGCACCACGGCCTTGACCTGTGTGGTGGCGGAGCATCCGGGGAAAGTGAAGAGTATTTCCCCGGTCCCGGTCCAAGCGGTGCGCGAGCAGGTGGAATTGGTTTTTGAGGCGTTCCCGGTGGCGGCGGTGAAGACGGGGATGTTGTATTCGGCGGAAATCATCGAGGTGGTGGCGCGTTGTTTGAAGTCACGCAAGGCCCGCCGACCTTTTGCTTTGGTGGTAGATCCTGTCATGGTGGCCACCAGTGGGGCTTTGCTTTTGCAGGAGGATGCCTTGGAAGTTCTTCAAAAAAAATTGCTGCCTTTGGCCGACGTGGTCACACCGAATTTGGATGAGGCGGCGGTGCTTTTGGGTCATCCCCTAACGACTCTGGCTGAGGCGCAGGAGGCAGCGGTGTTTGCCCAGCAGATTTGGCGTGTTCCTTTTTTGATCAAGGGCGGGCACTTGCAATTGAAACAGGCGACGGATTTTCTTTTTGATGGGAACACGATGCACAGCTTCCAGGCGGCGACGGTGCCGGGGGTCAAGACGCATGGGACGGGCTGCACGTATGCGGCGGCGATTGCGGCGGAGCTGGCGAGGGGACGGAATCTGAGTCAGGCGGTGGCCTCAGCCAAGCGGTTTATCACTCAGGCGATCCGGCAGCATTTCCGACTGGGGAAGTATCAGCCACTGAATCATCTGGTCCGGCCCTGAGAAGTGGTGGAAAAAGTGAGTGACACCAAACTTTTGGCGGCAAAGCCCAGCCTGAGCTGGGGCATGTTGTTTCCAGTGAGCGAGATTCGGGCCTTCTCCTCGCGCCTTGCAGGATCGGGATTTTCCTGAAAGCTGGAAGGGCATGATCGATTTCACAGCTTTTGAGTCTGCATGAGGAAGTCATCGAACCTCATTCTCTATCCGCTTTTCTGGCTGGCACTGATGGCGGGGCTGGGCATCGGACTTGCCAGGTTTTATCCACAGCATCCGGCTTTGATTTTGGGTGCGGCGTGTTTGTGTTTGTTGGGGGCGCTTTTTTGTGAGGACAGGAAGGCGATGTGGCTTTTGTTGCCGGGTAGCTTTTTTTGTTTTTTCTTTTATGCCCAGGTCCGGGATCAGACGGTGGAGGAGAGGGATCTGCGTCGTGTTTGGGAGGAGGAGGCACGGAGCGGAGTGGTGGAGTTGAGGGTATTGGATCTGCCCTTGAGAAAAGTGAATGAGGAGAGGGAGGAGAGGTTGGAGTTTACGGGGGAGGCTTTGCGAGTGATTGATTTGCAGGGGGTGCGGGAGGTGGTGGGGCGATTGCGGGTGCAGGTGAGGAATCCGGGACAGCAGCGGTTCATTCCCGGACAACGGGTGGAGGTGGCGGGATTTTGGTCGCGTCCGGCCGCGACGCGGAATCCAGGCGAATTTGACTATCGCGCGTTTCTGGAGAACAAGCGGATTTTTTATCTTTTAAAAACCAACGGGAACCAGGTCAGGGAACTGGAGTCGGGAGGGGATCTGTTGGGTCATCTGGCTTATCATCTGCGGGAGCACATGTTGGCGGTGCTGACTCTGGGTTTGGAGGAGGACCCACAAATCTCCGGGTTGATGGCGGGGATGTTGTTTGGATACAAGGAGGGCATTACGGAGGATTTGGAGGAAGCTTTTCGGAGCACGGGGACGCTGCATTTGTTTGCGGTGAGCGGACAGAATGTGGGTTTGATCCTTGGGATCATGATTTTGGTGTTGCAGGTCAGTGGGGTCCTACGCTGGCGTTGGGCCTGGATCTTGTTGCCTCTGCTTTTATTTTTGTCTGGCCACGGGGATGCAATCGAGTGCGGCGCGGGCTTTTTTGATGGCGGGGCTGATGTTGGCGGCCTGGGCGCTGTATCGTCCGGTGTCGATCTGCAATATTTTGGCGGCGGCGGCACTGATTCTATGGGTGTGGGAGCCGGGGGAATTGTTTGATGTGGGTTTTCAGTTGTCGTTTCTGGTGGTGTTGGGCATGGCGCTGGGCACAGCACCGTTGTTGGAGAGAATGTATCTCTGGGGCAGGCCGGACCCTGGGTGCCTCGGCGGCTGGTGCCGGTCTGGCGCATGAGGGTGGATGGCCTGTATTACGGAATCTGTGCGACGGTGGCGGCTTCATTTTGCGCCTGGATTTCTTCGCAACTATTGATTCTGGGTTATTTCCATTTGTTGGCTCCGGTGACCTTGTTGGCCAACATAGTGGTCATGCCGCTGGCGGCACTGATTCTAACCACGAGCACCTTGAGTGTGGTGGGTTCGGTGCTGGGCTCGTTTTGGCCGATCTGGATGAATCAGGTGAACTGGCTGGTGTTGAAGGTGATGGTGGCGGTGATTGAATTTTTAGCGGCACTGCCGGGAGGACATTTTTATGTGGGGGCACCCTGGGAATTGCCTTCGAGCGGAGAGACGCGGTTTACGATGATGGCGGGGAGGCAGGCCAGTCCGATGTTGTTGCAGGTGGAGGGTGGGAGTTGGTTGGTGGATGTGGGTTCGGACTATGTTTGGAAATCTGCTCTGGATCCCTTTCGGAAGGAGCAGGGAATCAACCGGGTGGATGGGATTATTTTGACCCAAGCGGGAACGGATCACATGGGAGCGGGGAGCCGGGTTTTGGAATCGTTACCGACTGAGTTTTGGGCGGAATCAGGATACCGGAGTCGTTCACGGGTGTTTCATCGTTGGTTGGAAGAGATGGAGGCAAGGGAGCGGCCGAAACAATTCTGGCGGCAGGGGATCGCTTTCGTCTGGGTGGTGAATTGGAGTTGCAGGTGTTGTGGCCGCCAGCTCCGCGATTGTTTGAGCGGCAGGAGGATCAGGGGTTGGTGTTACGTTTTGAGAAGGCGGGGCGGGCGGTGGTGTTGGCGGGGGATATTTCAGAGGAAGTGGAAAAGGTGTTGCTGGGTTCCGGTCAAAACCTGAAGGCGGATCTTTTGTTGCAGGGGGAGCACAGTCGGGAGCGCAATCTGAGTCGGGAATGGCTGGGGGCGGTGCAGCCGCGCTGGCTGGTCCGACCGCAGCGGGGTTATCACCCGGATCGGATGATGGAGGCCGGGAAAATGCGGGAGTTGAAGGAACTTGGGATTGAGTTGTTGCGGATGGATGAGACGGGGGCCCTGCAATTTCGCATTGGCCAAGGAGGAGAAGCTGACATAACCTCGTGGAGTTCGGAGCGGGGAGCTTTTGTTCAATGATTTAATCAGGTTACGTCATGCGAGGAAAATTGGTATCTGGAGAAGAAAAATGGGGTTTTGAAATTCCCCGCATCATCCTGGGCCGCGGCACAGGTTCGGACATACAGGTTTCCGATCCGGCGGCTTCCCGTCAGCACGCCGAGCTTTGGACCAATTACAATCTGCAATACATGGTGATGGATTGCGGGAGTCGGAACGGAACCTATTTGAATGACCGGCTGATTTGTGGGCCGACCTTGTTGCGGCAGGGGGATGTGATCCGCATCGGTCAGCAGCGTTTTGAGTTCAACGGCAACAGCAGTCCGCAGCCGCAGGTGCCGACCAGCGTGATCAAGGTAGGTGAGGCCCAGAGCGCGCCGAAATTTCCCCTGGCCATGTTGGCGTTGCGTTTGTTTGAAAATGCCGGGGCGCTGGCCAATGAACAGATTGTGCATTGTTGTGGCCTGGGTCAGTGGTTCAGTAAGCAGATTGAGATCGTGGGCAAGCATGAGGGCTGCATCAATCATTTGGGCAAACGCATGATTTTGCCTATTGGCAGGCCAAAGAGGGCCATTTTACGGAAGTGCTGAGTCAGGCCATGGCTTGTGCCCAGGAGTCTCTCAAGGCGACCCGGGCCATGGATGAGGAACTCAAGATGGCGGTGAGTGTTGCGGGGGGAGAGTCCCTGATGCTTTCGGTGGCGGCATTACATCTGGGGCGGGTGGAAGGTCGTGCGGCGGGCTCACCGGGAGCGGAATTTTATGTCATGGCCGGACCGGAGGTGGAGGTGTGTGCGGACCTGAGTGCCAAGGCGGAGGCTTGTTTTGAAAGCCTGGTCTGTGTGGAAAATGTGGCCAAGCTGTTGCCAGGGAGCAAAAAACGCCAATGTCCGTGGCGAGTATTGGACCGAAACAGCAAAGTGTTTTGCTGTATCGTGTGCATTTTTAAGAGGGGAAGGGGTTCACGCGGGGGCGCGGAGTGGGTTGTTAGTTTCCCATGGCCGACCTTTGATGGCGGCAATTAAAAACCTTACACTTCCAACTTAAAACTCCGCG
>JAAUTS010000143.1 GCA_012031345.1 Blastochloris sp.
CCCCGATCCCCCCTGCCTTCTACCCCATCATCCTCAGCCCCACTCCAGCTTCCGCCAAAGCACACACGCATTCTGCCCGCCAAACCCAAAGGAATTTTTTAAAATACTCCCCACCCGCCGCCCACCCGACTCCGGCCCGACCAACAACAAACCCAAACCCGGTTCAGGCTCCTGACAATTCAAAGCAGGCGGCAACCACTCTCCCCCCAACAAGTCCACACAAGCCACACTCTCCACCACCCCCGCCGCCATGGCCAAATGACCAAAGTAAGGCTTGAGTGAACTCACCGGAATATCCGCCAGCCTCTCACCGAAAACCCTGCGCAAAGAAGCCGCCTCCGCCCGGTCATTAGCTAGGGTGCCCGTGCCATGGGCCTGGATGTAATCCACCTCCCCCGCCGCACAGCCCCCACGCTCCAAACATTCCAGAATGGCAACGGGCCGCCACCTCCCCACCCGGAGCCGGTCGGTCAGGCGATAACTGTCCGTGTTGCCCGCACCCGCCACCAACTCCGCATGAATCTTGGCTCCACGATGACGCGCCGTCTCCAAACTTTCCAAAACCAGAAACCCTGCTCCCTCCCCGATCACAAATCCCTTCCTCCCCACATCGAAGGGTCGGCAAGCCTCCGTCGCCCTGGCCTCCCAACCCTCCGCCAAAGCCCCCAGCTTGCTGTAACCCAAAATCCCCATCTCATGCAATCGCGAGTCCGCCCCGCCCACTAAACAACGTTGCACCCGACCACAGCTCAAATCCGCCCAAGCCCGCGCCAGGGCCTGCGTGGAAGCCGCACAGGCGGACAGATAATTACGAACACCCAGGCTCGGACGAAACACCCGCTCCAAACAAGCCAGACCCGCCTCCGCATCCCCTTCCATTTGCAAGGTCTCCTCATCATGCGCCCCCCAACCCAAACTCACATGCAGACGCAAACCCTCCCGTGCGACCAAAGACTCCGTTTCTGCAAACTCCAAACCCGCATCCGTCCATGCCTGCCGCGCCGCGTGCTCTGCCATCCTCACGATCCAACCCACTCCCCTCTCCCCTTCCTCCCATCGCCTTCCACCCCACTCCGGCGCAACCCGCGCCCCGATGCGGCAGGGCAGATCCTCATGCAGATGCTCCTGAAAACGAATGGCACTCAACCCCGATCTCAAACCCGCCTGCAAAGACGCAACACCGGAACCATACGCCGTGAGAACCCCGCGCCCCGTCACCACCACACGCTCATGATCCGCTCGGCTCGCCATGCGCGGATTCAAGCGCGGGTTCCCAGCCGTTTTCCACATAGTCCGCCACATCGCGCAGCGACAGGGAAGAGACTTGGGACGGTGCCGCCTCAAAAAGGTCCCCCTCTGGAATTTGTAATTGAAAGACCTTTTCCAAGCGAAAGGTCAAATCCACCAAGTCCAACGACTCCGCCCCCAGATCCGCCACCAAGCGATCCGTCTCACTCAAAGAAGCAGGATCCCGGGCCAGTGCCCCCGCCACTTCCTGCCTCACCTGCTCGAAAACAACTGAACTCATCCCCCCATTAGACCCCGCCCCAAGCCCCACGCAATGAAAAACCCCTTCCTCTCGACTCAACTATTCAACCCCCAGCCGGCCTCCCCTGCGCCCTTCTTTGATCTTGGCCCGATGACGCTTGCCCTCCCGCATCTTGCGCTTCAAGGCCGCAGGTCGCGGTCGGTTTTGGCGACGCAACTTTTCCCGCGCCGCCTGCCTCTCCTGCCTGAGTTTGCGGCGTTGTTCCAACATAAGCCCCAGCATCCGCGCCCAGGCCAACTCCCGATTCTGCCCTGCGTGCGCGCCTCCTGAGCCTTGACTCTCAGCCCGCTTGGTCGATGCCACAACTCCACCGCCGTGGAAACTTTGTTCACGTTCTGTCCGCCCGGTCCCGAAGCCCGACAAAACGACTCCTCGAAGTCGGACTCCTGCACCTGCAAGGCCTTGAAACTCTCCGCCACTTCCTTTTTCATGCCGCGAGCCTAAGCCCATCCCAGAATTCCTGCAAATCCTCAGGCAGCGGACAATTCACCCGCACCAAGTTCCCCTTCCAATCAAACTCCACCTGCGAGGCATGGAGAGCCTGACGCGGGTGTAACAACTTCTCCGCCAATCCCGCCGTCCAGCCCTGCTCTATGAAATCCAGATAACATTGATCATCCGGCCCGTAAAGCTTATCCCCCAGCACAGGCAGGTTCACATAACGTAAGTGCGCCCGAATCTGGTGCAGGCGTCCCGTCTCCAACTCCAACTCCAACAAAGAAAACACCCGCCCCGCCCCATCCCGCCGCGAATCCAAACGACGGAACCGCGTCACCGCCGTCGCCCCCGCCTCCAGCACCCCTTGTTTGACAAAAATCCGGCTCTGCCCCCGATCCGCCAACCGCCCGAGCCGCGCATGAATGCTCGCCCCCGGCACCGCCGCTCCCTGCACGATGGCTTGATAACGTTTACGGATTTGCCGCGCCATGGTCATCTTTCCCAAAAGGGATGCCGCCTCACTGTGGCGCGAAATCAAAACCAAACCGCTCGTCTCACGATCCAAGCGATTGATAATGGCCAAGGTCTCCCCTGGGAAAGCCTCACGCACCACATCAATCAAAGTCCGCGCCCCATCAGGACGTGTGGGATGCACCAACTGCTGGGCTGGCTTGTTGACCAACAGCCAGTCTTCATCTTGATGTAGGATCACCAATCCCCGTGCGTCGGACTCTTCCGCCATTCCCCCAGCCTAGGGAATCTCTGATTAAAGACAATCAAACCGCGAAGACACAAAGATCGCGAAGAAAGCCGGTTTTTTTATAGAGGAATTTATTTTTCTTAGCGGTCATCGCGTCTTGGCGCTTAGATCAGTGTCTCCCTGGCCGGAAAAGCATTTTCACGCTGCAAGAATGTGGTTACGTTTCTGTAATGGAGGATTTGTTTGGTTCAGGCCATCCCGAGGCAGGCAAGGACGATGCCCGCCGCAATCTCTCCGCCCGCATGCGCCCCTTACTCCTGAGCGACTTCGTAGGTCAACACAACATCCTCGCCCCCGGCAAGCTCCTGCGCCGCCTCATCGACAGCAATCGCTTCTCCGCCCTTCTTTTCCACGGCCCGCCCGGCACAGGCAAAACCTCCCTCGCCGGCATCATCGCTCGGCAAAGTGGCGACCACTTTGTCCGCCTCAACGCCGTGGACGCTTCCGTGTCCGACCTCCGCAAGGCCGTGGCAGATGCCGCCGAACTCTGGCGTCACCACCGCAAACGCACCCTGGTCTTGGTCGATGAAATTCACCGCTTCAACAAAGCCCAACAGGACGCCCTGCTCCCTCATGTCGAGGAAGGCACCATCCGACTCATCGGCGCCACCACTCAAAACCCCTTCTTCTCCGTCAACCCCGCCCTGCTCTCCCGCATGCAGTTGTTCGAACTCCACTCCTTGAGCGAGTCGGAAATTCTGCAACTCCTGCAACACGCCCTCACCCGCTATCAACAGGAACATCCCGCCCTCAAGATCATCGCCGAGCCGGAGGCCTTGTGCCACTGGGCCCGGCTTTGTGAAGGGGATGCCCGCCGCGCCTTGAACGCTCTCGACGTCGCCCTCTGCTCCACTCTGCCCATCGGAGACACCCTCACCCTCGACCTTCCCGTGGCAGAAGAGTCCATTCAGAAAAAAGCCCTCGTTTATGACCGGGACGGAGATGCCCACTACGACACCCTCTCCGCTTTCATCAAAAGCATCCGGGGCAGCGAACCCGACTCCGCCCTCTATCTGCTGGCTAAAATGTTGGCCGGAGGCGAAGACATCCGCGTCATCGCCCGACGCCTGATCATCTCCGCCGCGGAAGACATCGGTCTGGCCGAACCCCAGGCCCTCATTCTGGCCAACGCCTGTCTGCAATCCGTCGAAGTCGTGGGAATGCCGGAAGCCCGCATCCTCCTGGCGGAAACCACCGTTTATCTGGCCACCGCCCCGAAAGCAACGCCGCCTACAAAGCTTTGGAAGAAGCCAGCCAAGCCCTGGCCCAGGCAACGAACCCCTGCCCATCCCCAAGGCTCTCCGCGACAGCAGCTACGCCGGCGCGGCCCAACTCGGCCACGGCTTGGGTTATGCCTACGCTCACGACCACCCCGACGCTCTCACCCCGGAAAAACTTTTCCCCGACATGCAGACCTTTTATCATCCCACCCAGCGGGGTTACGAAAAAATCGTGGCCGAACGCCTGCTCCGCTGGCAGCAGCTCCGTCAACAGCGCCCGCGTGAACTCCCATGAAGATGCCGGTCAACAGCCCCATCCCGCGCCGCTTCATCCTGGCTCAATACCTGGACGGACTCCTTTTTTGGTCCCTCTTCGCCGGTGCCAGTGTCATGATGCTCTGGCTGCTCTCCAGCACCGCCAAAAATCTCTTGCGTGAAAGCGTCGCCACCCGCGTCGTGACCTTGTCGCGCATGACCGCCTCCAGCCTCTCCCCCCGACTGCAAGACCCCGCTTCCTCCATCTCCCCCGATTCTCTCGGAAGCATCCCCCTCGCCCACCTTAAGGCCATCCAACAGGAAAACCCTGAACTCTCCGGCCTGGCCGTCGTAGATCCTAACAACACCAGATCACCTCTTCTCAGCGCCCATTTCCATCGCGATAAGGATCGTGAATCCCTGCTCAAACTCCTGGACTCTCCCGCGTTTCAAGACCTCTTGCGCGAAGCTCAAAACAGCACCCAGCCCGTCTTCAGTGCCTGGGAATTTCTCAACAGCTCCGAATTGCCCCTCTTCGTGGACCGCGTCAAACAACCGGAATACACCTTCACCGCCGTGCCCGGCTGGCCCGGCCTCCGTTCCGAAAACATCCCCGTCGTCATCCTGGTCTTCGACGCGCCCCGCCTCCAGCAACCCTTCCTCCGCGCTGACGACAACACCGCCGCTGTCCTCGCCATCACCACCCTCGTCGCCACCATCCTCGGCTGGTTCATCCAAACCCGCAGCCGCCAACGGCAACAGGCCGTCAACGACAAGTTGACCGCCCTCCACTTGCTGAAACAACGCGACTTCATTCTGGCCCGCGTCACCTCAGCCATGGACGAAATCCTGGCAGAAACCGAATTTGAACGGGCCATGACCCGCCTGCTGCGTGAAATCCAGTCCGAGTTGGTTCTTTACAGTTGTCAGACTGTTTTCGATCCCCTCCACCCCTCCGTCACCAATCCCCCAAGCCCCACCCCAAGACACCCACAACCATCCTCCCCCCTTCTGCCACTCGACTGGAGCTACTTCCTACACGAACCCCTCTCTCTGCGCTTGAACGAACTTCGCGAAGGTCGCAGCGTGGTTCTGACTCAACCCCGGCTCAACTCCGAGGAAGCCCGGCTTTTTGAAAAATGGAAAATTCAGGCCCTGGCCCTGATCCCCATGATCCTCGACAAACGACTCCTCGGCATTCTTGTCCTGGCCGACCAACAGCCCGACCGGGTTTGGGATTCCGGGCTCTTGGACTCCATCAAACTCGCTGCCGACCTCTACGCCACCGCCTACGGCCGGCGCGAACAGGACGCCAAACTTTTGGAGAGCAGTAAAATGCAGGCCCTCGGACGCATGACTGGTGGCGTCGCTCACGAGTTCAACAACCTCCTCCACATCATCTCCGGCAACCTCGAACAACTCCTCCACACCAAACCCCCCAGCTCCCCCGAACGCAGCCTCCTCGACAAAATCGTCGAAACCAGCCGTCGCGGCAGCCACATCGTCGAGCAAATGCTCAATGCCACCCGCCAGTCCACCTCCACCATCCGCGAAGGTTCCCTCAACGACCTCGCCCAAAAAACCGTCACCCTGTTCCAATCCGTAATCAAAAAAAAATGTCCAACTCACGGTTGAACTCGACCCCACTCTGCCTCCCGCCCTCATGGACGCTTCCAAAATCCAACAGGTCATTCTCAACCTGCTTCTCAACGCCAACGACGCCGTCCCCCCCGGTGGCAACATCCGCCTCCTCACCTTTCGCTCCGATCTCAACCGGGACGGACTCCCCAGCCCTCATGTCTGTTGTGAAGTCCGCGACAACGGCACAGGCATCGCGGAAAAAGATCTGGCCCACATTTTCGAACCCTTCTTCACCACCAAAGCTCCCGGTGCTGGAACCGGCCTGGGACTCTCCACTTCCCGCGGCATCCTCAGCCAACACGGCGGCACCCTCGAAGCCGAAAACCGCCGCGGCGGCGGTGCCTCCTTCACCTTCTGCCTGCCCCAGGCTCCCCTCAACTCCTCCCCCGCTCCCCGAGGAACCACAGCCCATCCCAACACTCACCGAGCGCGACCCTTCCCGTCCCAGTGGCCGCATTTTATTGGCCGATGACGAACCCCTCTGCCGCGAAGTCTTGGAGACCATCCTGCGCGAATCCGGTTATGTATTTGCCTCCGCCCGCAACGGCCAGGAACTCCTCGACCTCGCCCAAACCTCGGAAGTCCCCGTCTCCTGCATCATCACCGACTGGACCATGCCCGGCCCCCACGGTCCGGAACTGGTTAGGGAATTGCGCCGCCTCCAACCCCGCAGTCACATCCTGGTCACCAGCGGCTTTGCCTTGAACAGCCTGGAAATCCCCGAGGTGGACACCCTTATCCAAAAGCCCTTCGGCCCCTCCGCCCTGCTCAGGGTCCTGTCCCAACTGGAGGCACCGGAAGCGGCTCCTGCTCCGACGACTCCGGCGGCTCATTAAACAAAGCTCCCAGCGACAAGGTGGGAAACTCACTTCGATCCAACCAGTTCGTGCCCGGAAAACCCAGATCCTGCCCGGACTTCTGCCCTAGCCCCAACTCCCGACCCACCTTGCTCATCACCGAAAAATACCCCTCCCGCCGCCACAACTGCTCCCGCCCCTTCTCCGATAAAATCCCCTTCACCAATTCCTCCACCGCCGTCACATAAGGGGAGTCGGACGGAATCATAAAGTGATCAAACTGAATCAACGTCCCCTGCGTCGGTATGTGGAACGCAATCATGCTCGTGTCCGCCTCCTGCTCCCGTAGCTTCCAGGCCACCACGCCAAAGCTCCGGTCAATTCTTCCCTCCACCAAAGCCTGCCAGCACTCCGCCTCCGACGCCGTGCTCTCCTTCACCTCTTTTTTTTAAACTGCGGATCACCTCAATTTCCCCCGCCCCCACCGGCGCATTCGCCGAACCCCGCAACACATGCCGCTTCATCGCCCACAACAAGGGCCAGTCCCGCGGCCAAAGCGTTCTCTCCCCAGGCTCCCACCCCTCGTAGCTAAACACCTTCTCCTCCGTCCCGGCCTCGCTCTTACGCTGAAAAAAAACATACGGCGACCAACGCCAAGGCACACTGATCTCATTCCTCAAATCAAAAGAATGCCCCGTAAACAAGGGATTGACCTGATCCCAGGCCATCAACCCCTCCGGATTTTTCCAAGCCCGCAACGAACGCAACAACTTGATGCGCGGCGGTGAAACCACATACAAATCCCCATCCGCAGGCAAGCTTCCCTCCGGGCCCGGCTCCAACTTTTTTTGCTCCACCCGGAACTGACCCGCACCCGCCCATCCACTCAACCAATGCCCCGCCAAGGGCTCGCGATCATAATAAATCACCAACTTAGGCAAGCCATTCCACGGCTTTCGCGGCGTCTCTCCCTCTCCCAATCTCCAGGCCGGACCTTTTTCTTCCACCAGCTCCGGCTGACTTTCCTCCACCTCAGCAGACTCCGGCTCCTTCTTCCCATCCCCACAACCCAACCCGAAAATGGCCCAGACCACCAAACCCAGCGCCGACAGCATCCTCCCGACCCTTCGACCTGCGAAAGGAACTCTAAAAAGTGTTGGCATGATGGCGGGCATCGGACTTTGGGGAAAGGACCGAGAATTAAAGAAGCTCCGGGAGGCTGGCAAGCACCGAAAGATGCTGTAGTCTCAAACTATGTCGTTTTTTACACCAAACATCGGGACTCCGGGTCGTCTCCTCCGCGCCGGTGGCTCCCTGCTTCTCTTCCTCCTGACCGCGCTCTGCTGGTTCCTGAACTTTCCACCTCTCCTCACCCTCGCCCTGTTCCTTGCCGCCCTCTTCACCGCCTTTGAAGCCCTTCGCGGCTGGTGCATCGCCCGCGCCTGCGGCATCAAAACCAAACTCTGAATCCCCTCACCATGAACCAGGACACCCGCGATCGTCTCCTCTGGGAAACAGCCCTCCGTCAACTCGAACGGATGCGCTCCATGCAATACGCCTATCACCAAAAGTTTTTCCACTGGATGCTGCTCTGCTTCGTCCTCCTCATCGTCCTGATCCTTCTCCCCGCTCATGTCGGCTTCTTTCTCCTCCCTTCTT
>JAAUTS010000144.1 GCA_012031345.1 Blastochloris sp.
GTTCGTGCTGGGCCAGGCGGGCTTTCTGGATGTAGGGGGGTAAGGGAAGTTGGCCGTAGTCCTGTAGGCTGAAATCACCCAGCAGACGGACGATGCGGGTGCCGTCCTCGAGGGATTTAAGAATTTCCACTTTGGCGGGGTCGGCTTGATTTTGTGTTGGGCTGAGGCCGGTCTCAGGATCGGAGGGGGGGCGGTCCAGTTCCAGAATGCGGCCGGGCTTGAGTCGTTTGCCGGGGCGTCCGATGGCCACCCAGTTGCGGGGGGAGGTTTCCTCGATGAGCAGGATTTCGGTCTGGCCCGAATCGGCCAGAAGCCGGGCGGGGAGAACTTTGGTGTTATTGAGCAGGAGCAGGTCTTCGGGTTGAAGAAAGCGGGGTAGATCGTAGAAGTGCTGATGCTGGATTTCGCCCGAGGCGCGATGGATCACCATGAGTTTGGAATGATCGCGGGGAGAGACCGGATGGGTGGCGATGCGGTCGGGGGGGGAGATGATAATGGAAGTCGGAGAGAAGCATGGCGGGAGTCTAAGGAACTGCGGATTAAAGGCAATCAAACCGCAAAGACACAAAGATCGCGAAGGGGGGGTGAACCACAGAGGACAGAGGGGGCGGGAAGTTTCGGGTTTCTGGTTTCTAGTTTCTGGTTTGGGAAGAGGGATGTTTTTTTATCGATTTTTAGCCTTTGTTGACGCGAGGTCTTAGCGTGAGCTGGCTTTTCCCCGTTGACAGTCGAAGGGAAGGGAACTAAGTTAATTTAAGCATATGAAACACAAAAAAAGAGCTGGCGGGTTTACCCTGATTGAACTGTTGGTTGTGATCACCATTATTGGTCTTTTGGCGGGGCTGGCTGTTCCGGCGATCGGCAGAGCTCTTGACAACGCCAAGCAAGCGGCGGATGTGGTCAATGCCAGACAGCTCGGGATCATATTCTTTAGTTTGGCGAACGATGAAGGCGGTGCTTACCCTGTGGCTGGACGTGATGCTGACGGGGTTAGAATTACTACGCCTGTTGCAAGCACAACAGATCTTTTTGAGGCTCTCATTACAGACAAAGACATGAACGAACCCAAGGTCTTGATTGCTAATGGAAAAACTGCTTACAAAGGTTCTTTATCGACGCCTAACTTGACCGCCACCAATGTAGGTTGGGATTATGTTGCTGGTCAGACGACATCCAGTGATTCGAACATCCCCTTGTTTCTTTCCACAGGTGCTTTCACTGATGTGGCAGGACTCACGGCGACAACAATTCCCGATGTGTCCCCTTCTACGACCAATGCCTGGGGAAACAAAGGAGTGGTGGTTTACACGGTGGGCAATTCCTCATTTTTCGTGAAAGCGCGCGCAGGTGGAAAAATAGATCAATTGGTAGAGACGTCACCTTCTGGCACTTTTCTCAAGCCCTGATTGCTTTAGACTTTTCTCAAAAGCCCTCCCATTCGGAGGGCTTTTTTGTTTCTCGGGTGATTTTTGTTCTGTTAGAAGGGGAGCTTGAACAGGCATTGGATTGGGTTGTTGTTGGTGCTGGGCTCTGCTTGCTTGCTGTCGCTGGGGCTGGCCCCCTTCGAGCAGGCTTGGGCGGGATGGGTGGGCTTGATTCCTCTGAGTCTATGGTTTCTGCTCTGGCCGCAATCGCTGTCTCGCGCCCTGATCTGGGGTTACCTTTTGGGGTTCTGCATTTCGGATTCAGTCTGTTTTGGATCACGGAAGTCAGCGGTCTGGGTTGGGTGGCACTGGCCCTCATTCTGGCCTTGTATCCGGCCGGATGGTGCGGCGTCTGGTCGCTCCTGTTGCGGGACCGCCCGCAAGAGTTGAGTTCCTGGTTCAATCTCAAGGTGGCGGCTTTGGGAGCCTGCGCCTGGGTTTGTTTTGAGTGGGTGCGGGGTTGGTTGTTCACGGGGTTTCCCTGGAATTTTCTGGGAGTGACCCAGTCCGGGACGGTGGCGATTCTGCAAATCGCTGATTTGGGCGGGGTCCTTTTGGTTTCCTGGTTGGTGGCCTTGATCAATCTGATCCTGGCCCTGACCTTGTTGAGGCTTTTTCGGGAGTTGCGACATCAGCAAAAGGCCCGGCCCCACTATGATTTCACGGTGTCGATGTTGCTGGTGGCTCTGGCCTTTGGTTATGGGGCAGGAGTGATTTTTGAAACGAATGAGCCACGCAGCAGGTTGAACTTCCTGGCGGTGCAACCCAATCTGCCCCAAGACCCCTGGGGGGAAGGCGTGACGCTGGATCAGGCGGTGCAGCGCATGGCGCAACTGACCCTGACCGGATTGGGCGGGAACCTCGGACCGGAGGCGACCCAGAAGTTGGATTTGGTGGTTTGGCCGGAGACCCCCGTGGGCCGCGACCTGGGAGCCGACCCGGTTTTTCAGGAGTTCCTGCACTTCGTGACCTCGCAGGCGGAAAGTTCCTTTCTCTTCGGTTCCAACGTTTTTGAGGGCGGGCAGGTTTTTAACAGTGCTTTGCTGCATCAGCCGGGCGGACTGGAGCCGCAGGTGTATCGCAAACAACATTTGGTCATCATGGGGGAGTATGTGCCCATGGCGAATGTCCTGCCTTTTTGAGAACTTGGTGCCTCTGGGTATGGATTATTCAGCCGGGCGCGAGGCGCGGAGTTTTCAGTTGCGACAGCCGGAACTTCATCTGGCACCCCTGATTTGTTTTGAGGACACGGTATCGGGCGTGGCCCGGCGCTTTGTCCGAAACGGTCCGGTGGATTTGTTTGTGAATATGACCAACGACGGCTGGTTTCGTCATCCCCGCAATCGCGACAACATTTCAACAATGCCCTGTTCCGTTGTGTGGAATTTCGTCGTCCCATGTTGCGGGTCTCGAACAATGGGGTGACGGCCATGATTTCGGAGAAGGGGATTCCGCTACGTATTTTGGAGGATCCGGTCACGGGTTCTATTTTTGAAGAAGGCGTGATGCGGGCCAGCGTGGCGATCCCGGCGCAGGTGGAAACGCTGTATGCGCGTTGGGGGGACTGGGTGGTTTGGGTGTCGCTGGGGCTTTTGGGCGTTTATGGCTTTTTGCGTTGGTCGGATGTAGGGAGAAGAGGGGGAGTTTTACCGCCAAGACGCGAAGAGCGCGAAGGGGGATGAACCACAGAGGACACAGGGGGCGGGAAGTTTCCAGTTTCTGGTTTCTAGTTTCGGGTTCGGGTTCGGGAATGATTTTTTATCAATTTTCTGTAAGGGGAGTTGAGCTATCCTCCAGGGAGACACTGATTTAACCGCCAAGACGCAATGACCGCTACGAAAGAAAAATAAATTGCTCTGTAAAAAACTGATTTTCTTCGCGATCTTTGTGTCTTTGCGGTTTGATGGCCTTTAATCAGCGGTTCCCTAAGGATCCCGTGATTCCTGTGACAGGTTTTGGATTGGAGAACCGGAGCCGGGTTCCCGCCAGATCGCGCCAGGGATTTCCCTCAAGATCCAGAATCAAAGGCTCAAGCTGTCCGACCAGCCAAATGCGTCCCGTCACCCGACCGCGCACCGTGTTGTCGATCTCGCCGTTGACCACCTGCTCTTCGATTCGCCACGCCATGGAACCATTTTGAAGCATTCTTTAGAAAAAAAGTCACCAGTTTTTCCGACTGGTCTCGCAGGCCTTCCGAAGCTTCATGTCCTTGCTCACATTCCGGCAGACTGTTTGTAGGGGCGTGTGGGTGCCTCAAAAAAGTGGCTTGAGATATACCCTTATAAATACCCTTATTAAGAGGTATTACCCTTATTCTGCCAGCGGGCCCCAACCCCTTTGCCACTGGAAATCAAAACTCCCTCTTTTTTCAGGTCCGCCAATACCTTACGTATCATCTCCCGGCTGACAGAGGGGCATTTTTCTTCAATTTCAGACAGTCGGAAAGGACGCCCGAAGGTCCGTGCAGCATACCGGACCGCCTCTGTCTTGGCTCCCTTTGGTTCCTTCACCTGCCCCACCCGCTCCTCGAATTCCTGGTAGGCATGTTTTAAGGTGGTCAGGATATAATTGAGATAGGGCCAAGGGTCATGTTTTCCCTCGTGCCAACCTTTCGATGAGCTTTCCAGGGTTTCGTAATACCGGTCCTTTGTCTCTTCAATCAACCGCTCAAGGCTGATATAACGTCCCACCTCCAGACCTGCCTGGTAGCTGGATAAAAGAAGGATCAGTCGGGAAACCCTCCCATTTCCGTCACGGAAGGGATGGACGCAAAGAAAATCCAGATTGAAGGCGGCCAGCAATAAAGCATCGGGCGACCAGTGCTCTCTCCGGCTTGTCTTCCAAGTGGCTACCAATTTCTTCATGGCGGCGGGAGTTCCTTTGGCCGGAACACTTTTGAACCGTATTCTCTGACGTCCGTCGGGATATTTTTCGATGATATCAATGTTCTTTTCTTTATAAGCCCCGGCATCCCACAGTTGTCCCCGGGTCAATTGATGAAACTTCCAGATGGTGGTTTCATCCAATTCCAGTTGACCCGCTCCGGCGTGAATCCATTTCAAGGCATCACGGTATCCCTGAACTTCCTCCTCATCCCGATCCCGGAAAGTTCCCTGGCCGGAGATCAAGGGCACCACGCGCGACGGCTCCACCAGCACACCTTCGATGCGGTTGGAGGAAATAGTGCTTTCCACAATGGCGTGCTCCTTAAGTACTTTCAGTTTTTGTGGAGATTGTTTGGTGAACAATTCCTGCCGGCCACGTGCTTCAGCCAAGGCAGACAAAAGCCAGGTCGTCGCTATCGGCAATGAAGATTGCTGCTGTAGAAATTCAAACGTTTTGCTCATGAAATCTTCTTGCTCTTCCTGTCCGCCTTAACACCTGCCCGGACAGTGCTGTGGAGTTGGTGAAGCTGGTGGCAAAATGGGATACGTCTTGGTGGTTCATGTAGATTCTTTTTTCCGACCCGCCAGGTTTTACCAAAGCGGATCGTGCAACATAAATAAATACTGACAGAAACTTCCCAAATCCAAACTTTAAACTGACCTGTCCGCCGAAGCTTTTGAAGCGAAGGAGGAAAACGTCAACGGATCGCAATGCCGCCAACTTACCTCCGCAGTTCCACAATCAACCTCTCCACTTTTTGTAAAATCTTCTTCACCCCGCTCAGGATCGAGCTTCTCCACGCCGGGGTTGCCAAGTCTTGTTCTTCGCAGCCTTCCAGTCCGGCCAGCGTGTCCTTCAAACACTCCCGTGCTTTCTTTAACCGGACCAGCACCCCTCCCGCGTGGATTTCGTCCGGAGGCCAGACCTCTTCCTCATCAGAAAACCTATTCAAAGCTCCCGCCAGCTTTGTCGCTGCGATCCTCACGCCATCCACCACTTCCCGGAGAGGATGCTCCTGCTGATCCGACTCGTTAAGCCATCCCGCTTTTTCAATGTCCTGATAGATCCGCAGCGCCAGATCATGCGTTAACCCGGCCACAGGATGTTTGCGCTCCGATATCTGTTCGCCCTTCCAACCTTCTGCCTCCATCTCTGCCAAGGCTTCTTGTGCGGCGGCGTTCGCTTCTCCAATCCATGCAGATCTTTCCGCCTCCTGTTCCGGCGTCAGATCTTCGGGCTCGGGTTCACCCCGCTCACGGCGTAACCTCTCCCGCTCTTCTTTCCAGATTCGATCCCAATTCACGGAAGAAAGACCCTCACGCTTCATCCGCGCCTCGATACGGTCCATCAACAGATCCATTCGCGCGGCCTCTTGATCCGCCTCTATTTCCCAGGAGGGCCGAACCTCTTCTTCCTCAAGAGATTTTTCTGAAAGCTCCCAGGAAGAAACAGCCCTGTCCATAAATCCTGCCATCACCTCTCCGTTGGCGCGGCGTTGCTCCGACTCTTCTTCCTCCGACATCTCCCAGGTTCGCTCCGGATCGATTTTCAATGTATAATCTGCGGATTCGATCATGACCCGCCCGTGGCTGGTGCTGAACCATTCCAAATAGAGCGAATTGCCCCAATGCCATGGAAAGGATTCGTGCCTCTCGTAACGTTCCAGCAGTTCTTCCATGGAAATGTCAGGCACCCGGACCTTGCGCGACGCCGTGATGTCTCCAACCAAACCTTGTTGAAGACCACCTAAGGATCCTGAGATTCCTGCGACAGGTTTTGGATTGGAGAACCGGAGCCGGGTTCCCGCTAGATCGCGCCAAGGATTCCCCTCAAGATCCAGAATTAAAGGCTCAAGCTGTCCGACCAGCCAAATTTGTCCCGTCACCCGACCGCGCACCGTGTTGTCGATCTCGCCGCTGACCACCTGCTCTTCGATTCGCCACGCCATGGAACCATTTTGAACCATTCTTTAGAAAAAAACAGTCACCAGTTTTTATGCCTGGCTTCGCCGGTCTTCCGAAGCTTCGCGTAATTGCTTCCACCTCTGGAGGACGTGGGCACCAAGGCGTCAAAATTCCCAACTTTAAACCTAAAACGGAAAACGTTAAACTCAGAAGATGCCCGATCGCATCAACAAGGCCCACGGCTCCTGGAACAAGATCTGGATACAGGTTGAGAACATCGTGTCTGTTTCCATTTTACGTCTTTGGGTCATTTTCGAGCAAAGATTTCACGAACGTTCGAGAGGGCCGATATCCTTGGCAATCACATTCCAGACTTGATCCCAATCAACATCAAAATAGCCATGTATCAGGAGATTTCTCATTCCCACCAGAGATCTCCAGGGAACCTCCGGTTGTCGGCTCCGTGTTTCCTCCGACAGCCGTGATGCGGCTTCGCCAATGATTTCAATATGCCGCAGACACCAAACCCGGATAAGTTCTTCACGGTCAAAAACATCCTTACCTCCATTCGTGTGCCGGTGAATGGCCTCGATAGCTTCGAGCATGTCTAAAAGCCGGTCGTGGATCGGCCCTCATAAAGCAACGGCGTCCGCCTCGATCCGTTCACGGAAGCGCGGACGCAATCCGTTCTCGCTGACGAGATCCACTCTACAACCCAGGAGCGCCTCCATGTCCATGAGAAGGGCTCCCGAATCGATCAGGCTGCGTCCGGGTTCCATTTTGACCAGAAGGTCGATGTCACTGGTTTCGGAATCCTGGGATCGTGCTGAGGAGCCAAAGAGACGAATGCGCTCCGCTCCATGCTTACGCGCCAAGCATAAAATATCTTCCCGTTTGGAAGTAACCAACTCCAGCTTTTTCATAACTGACTCAGCATAAACTCCCGGAGCGGGAAAAACAACCAACAAGAACTTCCGTCCTTTTTACTTATACCAAACCTGAAACAGACTTGTCGCGCCGAAGCTTTACGCGAAGGCGGAAAACCGTAAACTAATTGAGTGGCAGATCGTTTAACCAAAGCCCACCGCTCCTGGAACATGAGCCGGATCCGGGGGAAAGAAAAGTTAGGCAAGAGAAACCTCCGCAGGAATAAGCACCGCCAATCCTGGTGAGTGGAAAATTTATCAGGTCAGGTCTCCAGTTCCTCAATCAATCTGGATGCGAAAACAGGGAGGAACCTGCCAAGATCAATCAGATGTTCATCAAGTGTCATGGAACGTTTCTGGGCTACGGCACCGAGTTGATGCATGACATGCAGAGGCTCCAACTCGAAAAGAAGCAACATGTAATCCTGTGGATGCACCGCTGCTATTCCCCAGGGAGTGAGCGTAGGGGCCGGAAAGTCCTTCAGGTTGAAGGTGAGAATTGTTTCGGATTTGCAGTGAATGGCACAGGCCAACACATGACGGTCTTTCGGGTCGTTCTTGCATTCACTCAGGATATGTTCGTAACCCTGCACGAGCGATTCGGGAAACTCGTTTCTCAGCTGGCGCTGAAAACTGTCGGCAATTTCTTGAGGCCAGCCAAACTTCCCTACCTGTGTGCGAAGGGTTTCGGCGAGAATCTTTTCGCTCCAGACAGGGAGATAGAGGCGAGGTTTCTCTGCCAGCAATAACAAAAGGTTGGCGACGCCGTAGTTGGCAAGCACACAGGCATCCAGAACAACCTTAAAATCGGCTCTCACAATTCCTCTGTCATCTCCGGGTTGGGAAAATAGAGGCCAGCCTTCATGACATCAGTGGTCAGACGATCCATCGACTCACGACGTTTTTTGTCCCGCTTTTTCTCGTAGGCGAGCAAGTCTCTAAAGGCCACGCGACGATGTGTTCCCACCTTCCGAAACGGAATCTCCCCCTTTTCCAAGAGGTTCACCAGGAATTGCCGCGACATACCGAGGTAATTTGCTGCCGCCTGGGTCGGTAAACGCCTCATCCTCCGGCAACATGATAATCGCCTTGCGCTCACTCATCAGTCTCACGATCCGGGCAAATGTCGGAGCATGACATC
>JAAUTS010000145.1 GCA_012031345.1 Blastochloris sp.
CGGTGCGAAGAGTCATCGCCAAAGGAGTGCGCACGGCGGACATCGCGGCGGTGGATTCGACCCGGGTGGGAACGGAAGGCATGGCGGCGGCGATTATGGCGGAGTTGTGAGGAGAAATTACTGGGTGGGGGTGCAGTTAGGTCGGAAAAGCAGAGGATGGTTGCTTTGTGAGATTAGAACGGGTGTGCGATGGTTAGGTGCTTATGAGCGAGGCGTAAGCAAAGCATAACTGGCTTAATCAATGGTGCGGAATTGTCATTTGTCGGGCATCCTCTTGGTTAGAAGTTTCTTGTCTTTAGTATTCCGTTCCGTCTGGTTGGTCGCCGAGGGGAAATTCAGCGGGGGGAGACATGGGTGGGGGGGTCATGACGCCTTTGAAGGCGTAACCAAAAAGGTCCAGACGCCGGTCGAGGTGGGGCGTAACGGTGCCGAGATGGCGGGCGGCGTGGAGATCATCCAAATCCAAATCGCAGATGAGAACGGTTTCCTCGCTGGAGTCGGCTTCAGCGGCGATGCCGTCACGGGCAAATTCGAAGTCAGACGGGGTGAGGACGGCAGCCTGGCCATATTGAACATCCATATTGGGTACATCAGGCAAGTTGCCGACGTTGCCAGCTAGGGCGACGTAGATTTGATTTTCAATGGCCCGAGCCTGACAACAGTAGCGCACACGTAGGTAGCTCTGGCGGTTGTCTGTGCAGAAGGGGACGAAGAGCATTTCCATGCCTTGATCTGCAAGGTAGCGAACAACTTCTGGGAATTCAGAGTCATAGCAAATGACCACGCCTATTTTAGCTTTGGGGGTTTCGATCACACCGAGGTGGTCTCCGCCGCTGATGCCCCACCACTTGCGTTCGTTGGGCGTGATGTGGATTTTAGGTTGTTCCATGATGCGGCCATCCGGTAGGCAGATGAAGCAGATGTTCAGCAATTTGTCTCCGCGCCGGACGGGATGACTTCCTCCGATCAGGGTGATGCCGTAGCGTTTGGCCAGAGTAGAGAGGAGTTTGACCAGCTTGGGGGTGTATTCCGCGAGTTTGCTCATGCCCTCCTGTGGGGAGAGGGTGGAGGTTTGGGAGAGAAGTTGGACAGTGAAGAGTTCGGGTAAGAGGACGAAATCAGAGCGGTAGTCAGCAGCGATATCAACGAAATAGCTGACTTGGTTGGCGAACTCCTGAAAAGATTTGACCTTGCGCATTTGGTATTGAATACAGGCGACGCGGACCTTGCGCGCACCGCCGTCGGGTTTTTTATATTCAGGATTGAGCCATTCGATCAGGCTGGCGTTATTTCGGCTGCGTGGGTCACGAAGGTAATGTTGCATGACGCCACGGACCTGGAAACCTTCGCGGAGCTGAAAGCTGAGAACCAGATCCCGGATTTCCCCGTTTTGGACACGCTCCACGTATTCGTAGGGTGACATTTGCTCCATATGGTCGCAGTAGTTCCAAAGACGACCTCCGGCCAGAATTCGGCGCAGATTGAGGCTGCGGCAGAGTTGGCGCCGAGACTCGTAAAGGGCGGCACCGACTCCTTTGCCTCTGGCGTCGGGATGCACATAGACGTCGGCACCATAGAGGGAATCTCCGTTAGGATCATGGTTGGTGAAATATCCAGAGTCAGTGATGCCTGCCCAAGTATGGGAACGGAGAGGGTCGGAGCCCAAGTTGACAATGAGAGTGGAGCATGCACCGAGAATTTGTCCATCCAGGAGGGCGACGAGCTGACCTTCGGGAAAAATGCGTTGGTGGCTACGGAGATGACCTTCGGCCCAAACGACGTTGTCTTGTGCCATTTGGGGATAGGCGGCATGGTTCAAGGCAACCAGTGCGGGAATATCATCCTCATGGGCAGGACGGACTTGAAACGGAGTTGAGTCAGAAGTCTTTGTTTTACGGTTTATCATGAAGTTTTTAGAGCGGGAGGCAAATGGCGAATGGTCAGGATGCCGTCGCGCAGGTGGAGGTCTCTTTGGGGGAAGGGAAGTTCTATGTTTTCATCCTTAAATTTTCGAGCGATAGCGTAGTTGATCAAACTGCGGAAGGCACGGGGACGGGTGGACATATCGCGGTTCCAGACGGCAAGTTCGAAGTTCAGAGAACTGTCACCAAAAGCATCGAAGAAAACCTGGGGCGGAGGTTGAAGGAGAACATGATTTTCTGGTGTGGCTAATTCAAGAAGGCAGCGGCGGATTTTTTCAGGGTCTGTGCCATAGGCCACACCGACGGGAATGCGGAAACGGATTTCTTTGGATTCTTCATAACTCCAGTTGATGACACGATTGGTGATGAGATCGGAATTGGGTACGATGACGTCAATGTTGTCATTGGTGCGGATGATGGTGCTACGGGCAGATATTTTACGGACAACTCCAGCCAGGTCACCCAAGTCGATGCGGTCTCCGATTTTGACGGGTTGTTCAATGAGGATGATGAGTCCGCTGACAAAATTCGATATGATATTCTGGAGGCCAAAGCCGATGCCTATACCAAGAGCTCCGGCCAGAAAGGTGAAGGCCCTCAGATCAAGTCCGAGATTTTGCAGGACGATGAGCAGGAAAAGAATGGTGAATGCGTAGCCGCTGATGCGGGCAATGGCGTATTGGAGTGGTTGAGAGAGTTTGGTGCTGCGTAATGCGGGAGAGATCAACCAACGTTGGATGGCTGCCCCAGCTAGAAAGGCCGCCATTACCAAGGCGAGGGCGACGATGAGGGATCCCAGAGTGAGAGTGACTTGATCTGTGCGGTAGAGAACAACTTCACTCACAGCCTCAATTCCCTGATGCAGGGAGTTGAACAGGTTGTGAATGTCTTGCATGCAAGAAGAGTATGGTAGAAGCGCGAAGGGAACAAGAAGCAAGGCTGAGGGGGGGATTTCATCCATGATGCAGATAAAGCTTGGGCACGCGATCGGTGATGTGGCACCAGATTTCGTAGGGGATGGTGTTGGCGTCGCGGGCCATGTCGGAGGCGAGGAGGGTTTTGCCTTGTTGTTGGCCAATCAGCACCACCTCCGTCTCCTCAACGACGGGACTGACCTGGCTGATGTCGATCAGGATTTGATCCATGGTGACACGTCCGACGATGGGGCAGAGTCTGCCTTGAACCAGAACCTGACCGCGATTGGAGAGGGAGCGGAACAAGCCATCACCATAACCCACGGCCACGGTGGCCACGCGGAGGCGTCGTGGTGCGCGGAAGGTGGCACCGTAGCTGAGGGTGGCTCCCTTGGAGACTTCGCGGATGAAGGTGATGCGGGACTTCCAGCTTAAGGCGGGGCGGAGTTCTTTTTGAAATTTGGGCAGGGGACTGATGCCATAGACGGCGATGCCGGGGCGTACCATGTCACTGGCGCTGTCCGGGCGGCTGAGGAGTCCGGCGGAGTTGTCCATGTGACGTAGGAGGCCATGAGTTTGAATGGCGGAGAAATCGGCCCATTGTTGTCCGGTCAAAACGGGGTCGCTGTCGGCGGAGGCGTAATGGGAGTAGAACCCTTCCAGCTTCAAGTATGGATTCTCCTGCACCAAGGAAAAGAGTTCGAGCAAATCCCGGGCATCCACTCCGAGGCGGTTCATGCCAGTGTTTAATTTGATGTGGCAGGGAGCGATTTTTTTTTTGTCGTGCGGCTTCCAGGGCAAGGGCTTCGGCTTCCCGCAGTGAGGACAGGGTGACGATGAATTTATTTTTAACAATTTCAGGAATTTCTGCCCGGAGAGGTGGGCTGAGGAGGAGGACAGGGAGACGGACCTTGGCGGCACGGATGAGCAGAGCTTCCTGAAGACAGGCGCAGCCGAGCATCTGGCAGTCGGCTTTTTGAAAAAAACGGGCGAGGGGTTGAAGTCCGTGGCCGTAGGCATCTGCCTTGACCAGGCACATGATTTTCGGATGAAGACCGATGTGGGCGCGGATGATGGCAAGATTGTGCTGTAGGGCACTGAGGTCCACCTCACACCAAGAACGATAAGGAGGGAAAGTTTTCACTGGAAGGACGCGAAGGGTGCAAGGGGGGTATTCATGAAAGGCTGATCATATATCGAAAAATGAAGCATATTTATTTCAAAGAAATCATGGGCACGATGGCGGGATGCAGATAGATGGGTTCTAGGGTGAGATCGGGTTCCTGCTGATGATGGAAAAAAAACCGGGCGAGATCGCAAGCAGAGGGGGGCTCGTGCTGCGGGATGCCGGGGAGGGGATCCGGGCTGAGAGCCAAGTCGCAGTCCAGGGCCTGGGACGCGCGTTCGGAGTTGGGGATGAGATGGCTGGGTTCAAGCAGGGTCCCGAGTTGATAGCGGGTGAGGAAGGTCTGGTTGCGTTTGGCGTCGGCGAAGATTCCGAGCTTGGCAATTTTCTGGTGTTTCCAGGCCAGCGCGGAACTGCTGCGGATGGGGATGAGTCGGGCTTGAGTGACCTGAGCCAAACCTTGGGCGGTGGCGATGGCCACACGGATGCCGCTGAAGGAGCCGGGGCCGACGCCGATCAGGATTTGTGTCAGAGCTTGTTGTGAAATGGGATGCCGGCTGGAGGCCAGGGACTGGAACAGGGCAGATGAGGCCCGACCGCGGAAGGAGGCGGAATCGATCAACTCACGGTTTTGGAACAAAGCCCAGGAGCCGAGGCTGGAGGAAGTTTCCAGAGATAACAACACGAGCGGGTTAGTTTTCAGTTTGTGGGGAGGACTGGCAAGACTCGAATGAGTCGTTTGCCTTCATCCTCAGGATCGAGGTAGATGTCTATCAACTTCTCCTGAGGCCAAGGTCCGGGGAAACGTTCGGGCCATTCCACCACGGTGATGCCGGATGAGGGCAGATGATCGTTCAAGTCCAAGACGGACCAGTCGGTGTCCGGGCCGAGTCGATAAAGGTCCCAATGATAGAGGGGGAGTCGGCCTCCGCTGTATTCGTGGAGGAGAGAAAAGGTTGGGGCTGGTGGCGTTTTGTGAACAACCCAGACCGCGGGCCAGGCCTTGAACCCAAGTGGTTTTTCCCGCACCCAAAGTGCCGTGAAGGCGCAAAACGCTGCCGGGCTGGCACTGCGAGGCGAGTTGCAAGGCATGTTCCTGGGTGTCTTGGATGTTCTGGGAATGGAAGGTGTCAGGCAAAATCATGGGATTCAGGAAGATTGGAGATGATCGTAACCTCTCATGGGAACTCCGTCGCTGTAAGGTTGTTGTGAGAGAGAAGTGAGATGGCCGATGACGCTCAAACGGGTGGAGAAGGGCCAGGCACGGCGGAGTCGGGACCAACTAGACTCGGGCAGACTAAAAAGAAGCTCAAAATCTTCCCCGTCATTGACCGCCTGTTCCGGGCTGCAGGAGGTGTGACGAGGCAGGGAGGCAGCGCGGAGATGATAGGAAACTTGGGAGGCGGTGGCGAGGCGGGGCAGGTCCTTGCCCAAGCCATCACTTAAATCCATCATGGCGGAAGGATAACGGTGTTGGGCCAGCCATTGCCCCTCGGCCAAGCGCGGGCTGAAGCGGAGATGGCGTCGTGATCCGTGACGGGAGGAGCCTCCGAGTCGTCCGGTGATGAGGAGGAGATGTCCGGCTTGCGCGCCACTGCGGGTGATGAGGTGCTGCCTTTTTACAAAACCGAATGCGGCTACAGAAATCCAGAAATCGCGACTGCGGGTGGTTTCGCCTCCGGCCAGATTGACTTGATGTTTTTTGGCGAGGCGGGCCATGCCACGGTAGCAGCCATCGATCAGCTTGGGTGAAAGAGTCTTAGGCAGACCGAGGGTGATGAGGGCGTGTCGGGGAGTGGCACCCATCGCGGCGAAATCACTGAGGACGCGGGCGAGGGCCTTGTGGCCGATGTCTTGGGGGGAATCCGAGAGTCGGAAATGCACATCCTGAACTACGGCATCCGTCTTAACAACAGGAAGGGTTCTGGCAGGGCCGGGGGGGAGAACGGCGCAGTCATCGCCCGGGCCTAGAGGGAGCTGGTCGGAGCTGGGGTTGGGCCAAAGTTTGAGCCAGCGGTTGATGTGGTCGTCTTCGGTCATGCCGGGAGTATGATCTTGGGATCAAGGAAAGGAAAGTCAGAGTCCCTGGGTCCAGGCGGGGTTGGCGGCCAGTTTTATCAAGAGAAGGAAGATGCAGGTGAAGCCGTTGAAAAAGGCGTGCAGGAAAATGCTGGGAAGCAGACTGCCGCTGCGATCATAAAGCAGGGCAAGCACAATACCGAAACAGGTCAGGGGCAGAAAGGCGGCCTCGTTTTGGTGGATGCTGGCAAAGAGAACGGCACTGAGCAGGATGGCCGGGAGATTGCCGAGCTTGGACTTTAAAATGGGGTAGAGGAAGCCGCGGAAGGTGATCTCCTCCCAAAGTGGAGCGATGATACAGGCCAAGATAAAAAAATTTAAAATCTCCACCCAACCCCGGCTATTTAAAAAAATACGGATGGGCTCCTGAACATCCAGAGGCAGGTTCAGAGCGTTGCAAACCAGGTCCGACAGCATTTTGATGAGAGAGAGAGGGATGAGCAGAGCCAGAAGTGTGAGGAAGGCCAGACTCAGATGTCGGGGCAAATCGCGGGGTTGAAAATTCCACAGCGCCATGGATTGGCGGTTGTGAGCCAGGACGAGGAAGGCGCTGCCCAGAGAATAAGGAATGACCCAAAGCGGCGCTTTGGTGAAAATAAGAGCAAAGCCTAACATCCATGGAATCAAGAGGGCCCAGGAGAGGGAAAGTCCTGGAGCGAGGCTTTGCTTGAATTGACCCTGTTTGATTTTTTGTCGAAAGAAGCCCAGTGCCCAGCAGCTACCGAGGAAGGATGTGCCCAGCAGAAGAATGAGCAGGACATCAGCCAGGTTCATGCGGGGCGGGTGGGAGCACTGCGGAGATCAGTGCAGAAAAAGATGTTGGGACATGAAGTAGAGTTTGCCTGCCTCCATCTTGATGTTCTGCGGACCGAGCTGAATGTTGATGTCTCTGGAGGGAGCCTGACCGAAGAGACGGAAAAGTTTGGAGAAGCTGGGGCGGGCAATGAGACGGATGACCGGGGCGTCCGCGTCGAGCTTGCCGAATTCACGGGCTTTGTTGAGCGCGTCCTCGTAATATCCGGTCTGGTCGATCAGGCCGGCTTTCAGGGCGGCCTTCCCGCTGACAATGCGTCCGTCCGCCACGCCGGCGCGAAGTTCGGTCTCATCCAGGGCGCGTTCCTTGGCGACGATGCCGACAAATTTGCCGTAGGTTTCATCAATCATGGCCTGAATGAACAGGCGTTCTTCGTCAGTGATGGCGCGGGTGGGACTGAGGATATCCTTCATCTTGCCGGACTTGAAGGTGGGGTTGGTCACGCCGATTTTGGCGGTGAGACCCTCGATGTTGATGGTTTGGAGAATGACCCCGATGCTGCCCGTAATGGTGAGTTCGTTGGCCATGATGTAGCGTCCCCCGACGGCGGAGTAATAGCCGCCGGATGCGGCAACACTTTCCATGAAAATGACGACGGGTTTGATCGCATCGGTTTTGGAAATTTCGTGATAGATGACATCGCTGGCGGTTACTTCACCGCCGGGGCTGTCAATGCGAATGACAATGGCCTTGATGGAGTTGTCATCGCGGGCCTGTTGCAACATGCCGATGAAGTCGTCCACCATGCTCTCATATTGTTGACCTTCCACGCCATAACTGATGACGCCGAAAAGATCGATGACTGCA
This sequence comes from Blastochloris sp., assembly GCA_012031345.1. GTDB lineage: Bacteria > Verrucomicrobiota > Verrucomicrobiia > Methylacidiphilales > JAAUTS01 > JAAUTS01. The sequence continues at coordinate 7,663 of JAAUTS010000145.1, forward strand.
ACCCGGTTACCGCTGAAGCTGGAGCCTTTGACCTGGAGTTCCTCGAAATTTTTGGCTGAGGAGGAGACCTTGGCACCGGAGCCGGCGATCAGCAGGAGATTCAATCCCAGGCTCACAATCAAAATCAGGGCGACAATCAGGCAGGTGAGAGTGATTAAGGCTTTCTTCATGAAGCATCAAGCTGGCATCATCCGGGGTCTGAAGCAAGTGCGATGAATGTCACGGAATTGGAACAGGCGGTAAAAAAAGAACTCGAGCGATCCGGATCTTCCCGGCTGGCTTTGGCCTGCTCTGGCGGGCTGGATTCTGTGCTCTTGGGTGAAATTCTCTGCCGGCTGGGGGTTCCATTCATGGTGCTGCATGTCAATCACGGCTGGAGGGCTGAGGAGAGCGAGGCCGATGCCGCCTGGGTCCGGGATTGGTGTCGTGTGCATCAGCGCCGGGTGGTGGTTAAAAAGTTATCGCCACGTCTGCCCCGGACGGAAGGGGCGGCACGACTGGCGCGGATGGAGTTTTTTGAGCAG
>JAAUTS010000146.1 GCA_012031345.1 Blastochloris sp.
CCTCCCTGCCCTCCCCTCCCCCAGCCCCGCCAGCCCCGACGGCAAAATGGAACTGGCCAACGAATACCTCAAAAAATCTCGAAGCCCGCGCCAAAATCCGAGCCGGAGAACTCAAAATCTCCGAAAACATGGATCGCGCCAAAGAACAATTCCTCGAACACATCGCCACCCTCTTCAACTCCCGCCGCTACTACCACGTCATCATGGCCGCCGACTTCTACCGCCGCATCTTCGAGGAAGGGGAATACCCAGTCAGCGTCGCCCAGCAGGTCAACGCCGCCCTCGAGGCCAACCGCGAAGTCGCCAATGCCGTCGCCGTCTTCCGCTACAAAACCGAGAAGAACGAAATCGTCTCCGCCTCCGCCCGTCTCCAGGAAGCCTTCCAGACCAACGAATTCCACACCCAACTCCTCATGCTGGAACGTCCCCTCAAAGAAAAAGTCGCCCAGCTCAACTCCAAACTCAATCGTGTCCAAAACCTGGTCGAAGCCCGTGACTTCAACAACCTGGAAAAAATTCTGGCCGAAATGAAAGGCGTTTACGCCGACTTCGATGCCACCAAACCTCTCGCCCTGGTCAACAGCATCAAACTCGAAAGCCAACTCCGCCTCGGTAAAGCCAAGCTCATGGCCCAACAAGGCAACCTCAACCAGGCCATGGAGGAATTCCAAGCCGCCGCCGAAGCCTGGCCCAGCAACCCCGACGTTCTGACCGCCGCCGGAACCTTCTTCAACTCCCAGGACTTCGTCAACCAATCCATGAGCGACTTCGACCGCATGTTCAGTGAGGAAAATTTCCGCGGCATCTACGAAAAACAATACGCCATCGCTCCCGCCATCAAGGGAGACGCCACCCGCGAGATCCAATTCAAATCCGTGCTCGAACGGGTCAAAAAAGCCGAAATGGCTTCGGAAAAAGCCAACCTCCTCATGCTCAATGGCGATGTCTTCGGCGCCTGGGAAACCATCGAACTCGCCGCCGAGGATTGGCCCGAAGACAAAAAGCTCAACAAAATGCGCGCCGAGCTGGCCGGGCGCGGTGCTGACTTTGTCAGTGCCATCAACAAAGCCCGTGATGCCGAAGCCAAAAAAGAATACGGCTACAGCCTGAGCTGGTATGTCAACGCCCAGCGCAGCTACCCCGCCAGCCAGATCGCCAACAACGCCATCAAACGCATCAGCAGCTCCGTCCTCCAAAGCTCCCCCGCGGGCTCCTGAATCCCTCCTCCCATGTCTTCCTCCACGCCGGGAATCTGGGCCCGCCAACTCAGCGTTTGCGTGCCCCAGCGTGGCCAACCCAAAACTCTCCTCCACGACATCAACCTCGCCATCCCCGCCGCCAGTTTCGTGGCCGTCATTGGCATGTCAGGCTGTGGGAAAAGCACCCTCATCCGCGCCCTCGCCGGCATCCGCCCCGTCAGCAGCGGGGAAATCCTTCTCTCCGGCCATCCCGTCGCTGAACTCAAAAACGAATACTCCCTGGCCGTCGGTTATCTTCCGCAGTTCGGTGCCTTTCACCACGAACTCACCGCCCAGGAAACTCTCGACCAAGCCACCCAACTCCGCCTGCCCCGCAGCGTCAGTCGCGACATCAAAACCCAGTGGCTCCAACACATCATCGAACTCTCCCGCATCGGTTCCTTCCTGCCCCAACCCTACAAAACGCTCTCCGGCGGTCAGATGCGACGCCTCGCCCTGGCTGAAGATTTGGTTGGTGATCCCTCCTTCCTTTTCCTGGATGAATTGACCAGCGGCCTCGACGACTACTCGGATCAGGAAATGATGGCCTGGCTTCGAGATCTGGCCCATGGCCTCTCCAAAACCGTCCTCCTCGTCACCCACGCCACCAATCATCTGCACTACTGCGACGCCCTCATTTTCCTCCATCAAGGACAGGTCGTTTACGCCGGCCCGGTCCATGGCCTGCCCGACGCCTTCGGTGTCGATTCCCCCGCCCAACTCTTCGCCCTGCTTCATGAACAGACCGAAGTCACCCCGGTCAACCACATGGCTGAACCCGAAGGAAACGACTTCCAACCCGTCGCCCTCAAAACCGCCAAACCTCCCGGCGGCTGGACCCAGCTCCCCTCCCTCATCTCCCGCCAATGGAAACTGCTCTGGCGGGATAAATCACAGATCGTTCTCCAGCTCGCCCTCATGTTGACCTTCCCTTTCCTGGTCGCCGTCTTCGCCACGGACGGTCTGCCCCAGGTCATCAACCTCAACCTGCAACTCGAAAGCAACATCGTTCAGACCATGCAGGAGCAATTGCTCTATCTAAAGGAATCCTTCCACGCCGCCTCCCTCGTCTCCGGCCTCGCCATGTTCCAAGTCATCCTCCTTTCCCTCCTCGGTGCCAACAACGGTGCCCGCGAAATCGCCAAAGAACGTGACGTGCTGGAAAAAGAACTCCGCGCCGGACTCAGCCCCTGGGCTTACGTGCTTTCCAAATTCCAACAAGTCCTCCTTTTCTGCCTCCTGCAATCTTTCTGGATGGCTTGGTTCGTCAAAACCGTCTGCGGCTTCCCCGCCAGTCTCCTGGAACAATTCGGCATCCTCTTCGCCACCACCCTGGCCATGGCCACAGCCTGTCTGGCCCTCTCCGCCGCCTCCAACACCCCCGAGCGAGCTTCCCTGCTCTCCATCTATTTGGTCGGCTTCCAACTCCCCCTCTCCGGCGCCGCCCTCGCCCTGCCCGAATGGCTCAGCCTCCTCTGCCGCCCCTTCATCCCCGCCTACTGGGGCTGGAGCGGTTATCTCAAAACCTTCGAATCCTTCCGCCACTACGACCTCGTCAAACAATCCACCGAAACCTGGATCGCCCCCTACCTCATCGCCATGATCGTCCTGGCCACCCACGTCTTGGTCGCCCTCGTCATCGCCTGGTTCTTCGTCCGCCGCCGTCGCTGGCACTCCGCCGCCTCCGCCTAAACGCCCTCCTCATCTCGAAACTATTCCCTCCCCCACCCCACTTCGCATGGTAGCTTTCCCCACTACCATGCTCCCTTCTATCCTCGTCCACTATTCCCCCAAGGTATTCATCTGCCCGAGATTCCGCTCTGGCTCGATCCTCACCAAGCCCGCGACTTCGCCTACGTCTCCCACGCTCATTTCGACCACATCGCCCCGCACCGCCATGTCCTCTGCTCAGAAGGAACCGCCCGCCTCCTCCAAAAACGTCTGCCCGGAGAACGTCGCCTGACCTCCCTTCCTTTCGGTGAGCCCTATCAACTCAATGCGGAAACAACTCTTTGCCTCCACCCCGCCGGACACATCCTCGGCTCCTCCCAACTCCTGGTGCAACGATCCCACCAGACCCTCCTCTATTCCGGCGATTTTAAATTACGCAGCGGACGCTCTTCCGAAACCTGTCAACCCGTCAAGGCCGACACCTTGATCATGGAAACCACTTACGGCCTGCCTCAATATGTCTTTCCCCCCGCCGAAAAAGTCCTGGCCGACATCCTCCACTTCTGTCGCTCCGCCTTGGATGAAGGCGAAGTCCCGGTTCTCTTTGGCTACTCCTTGGGTAAAAGTCAGGAACTCCTGGCCTGTCTGCATGATGCCGGACTCCCCGTCATGTTGCACAGCTCCGTCCATGCCATGACCCACCTCTACGAGGAACTCGGCCTTCATTTCCCGCCTTACGTCAAATTCCATGCCGCCACCGCTCAGGGCCACGTCCTGATTTTTCCGCCCAACTCCGCCCAGGGTTCCACCTTGAAAAAAATCCCACGTCGCCGCTCCGCTGCCATCACCGGCTGGGCTCTTTCCCCCAACGCCCGTTTCCGCTACGGCTGCGATGCCCTCTTCCCCCTCTCCGATCATGCTGGCTACGATGATTTGCTCGCCTACGTCGAGCAGGTTCAACCCCGCCTGGTTCTCACCCTGCATGGTTACGCCAACGAATTCGCTGCCACCTTGCGCGCCCGCGGCCTGGAAGCCTGGTCCCTGACCGCTGAAAATCAACTGGACTTGCAACTCCCCCTGAGCACCCGCCTGTCCTCCCACCCGCCCGATCCTCTCCCCCTCAGCTCCCCACACCCCGGCCATGACAACGCTGATAGTTTTGCCCGTCTCTGCCGGATTCTGGAAAACTGCGCCCGCATCAGTTCAAAAAAAGAAAAACTTTCCCTCCTCGCAGATTATCTCCGATCCCTGGATCCCTCCTCCTTGCGTCTGGCCAGCACCTTCCTCTGCGGCTTGGCCTTCCCCTCCCATCACTCTCAACGCATCGGCGTGGGCTCCCAACTTCTCCGCCGCTGCGCCCTACAAATCAGCGGATTGAACCGGGGAGATTACCGCGAAGTTTACCTTCGTCATCAGGACAGTAGTCTGGTTCTACAGGAAATTTTGGCCCCTTTCTCTCTCCCCGGCTCGCCTTCCCTCTCCGACATCCACCACCATTTTCAAAACCTCGCAGACCACAAATCTCCGCTCAAAAAAATCTCCCATCTCGAATCCCTCTTCCGTTCCCTCAGCCCCCTGGAAATCAAGTGGGTCGCCAAATTAATCACCGGCGATCTTCGCGCCGGACTTCGCGAAGGTCTGGTCCAGGAATCCCTCGCCCTGGCCTACGCTCAACCACTCGAACGAATCACCCTTACCCACATGAAAACCGGCGACCTGGGGGAGACCGCCGTGCTCGCTGCCACCGGACTTCTGCATCAGGCCCAACTCCGCCTCTTCCAAGCCCTGCGCCCCATGCTGGCCAGCCCGGAACCCACTGCGGAAGCCCTTATGCTCCGCAGCGGGGGAACCTGGTTCGCCGAACCCAAGCTGGACGGAATCCGCTGCCAACTTCACAAACAGGGAGACCGCGTCGAACTTTACACCCGCGACCTGAAATCCGTCGGAACCAGTTTTCCCGAAATCCTCCGCGCGGCCTCCAGCCTGCCCGTGGATTGTCTGCTGGATGGCGAACTCCTGGCCTTTCGTTCAGGCCGGGTCCTGCCCTTTTCTGATCTCCAAAAACGACTCGGTCGTCTCGAAGTGGATCTTTTCATGCAGGAAGAAATTCCCCTGGCCTACAGCGCCTTTGATTGCCTTTACCTCGATGGCACCACCCTGCTGGAAACCCCCTGGTTGGTGCGGCGTCAGGCCCTTGTCTCCCTCTTCCAACAAACACCGCTCCCCTCAAGTCTGCTCCTGGGATCCGCTTTCCCTGCCCCTTCCGCTGATGCCATAGAGGAACTTTTCCAACAGGCCCGCCAACTCGGTCATGAAGGTCTCATTCTCAAAGATCCCCAAAGCCTCTACACCCCCGGACGCCGCGGCCTGAGCTGGCTCAAATACAAAAAAGCCTACGCCACTCTCGACGTGGTGGTGACCGCTGTGGAAAAAGGTCACGGCAAACGCAAAGAATTCCTCTCGGACTACACCTTCGCCGTGCAGGACGCAGAAGGTAAACTCCTCACCATCGGCAAAGCCTACTCCGGCCTGACCGATGCCGAGTTGGAGACCATGACCCAACACTTCAAGACCATCACCACCGAAATCATCAAAGGCCGTCGTCACCTGGTCCAACCCCAAGTCGTGATCGAAGTGGCCTTCGACCGTATCCAACCCAGCGAACGTCATGCCTCCGGTCTCGCCCTCCGCTTCCCCCGCATCCTCCGCCTGCGCCCCGATAAAAGTCCTGCGGAAATTGACAGCCTGGACCACGCCCTCCGCCTGGCCTCAACCCCCAACGCTGAGTAAATCTCTGATCACTTGTTTCCAAACCTATTTCAGCCAGACTGACCTCATGCCTTTTAACCCATCCCTCATGGCACTCCTCCTGGCCGCCTTGCTCAGCCCTCTCCCCGCTCAAACCCCCGACCCTAACACCCCTCCCGACAACCCTGCTCCGGTGACGGCGACCGCTCCTAACCTCCTACCAGAGCCCGACCCTTCCCCCATCCCTGCCACTCCTCCCTCTCCTCCCCTTCCCCTCCGTGGCTTTGCCTCGCTTCCCCCGCGAACTCAGGAACTCATCCGCGCGGCCTATCAACTCGACGCCCGTGGACTGGGCTATCGCTACGGATCCGCAGATCCCGCTCAGGGCGGCATGGACTGCTCCGGCTCCGTGCAATATTTGCTCAAAACCCTTGGCTGGAAACAACTCCCCCGTGCCTCCGATGGCTTTTATCGCTGGATCTGGCAGGCCGGCACCTTCAAGGCTGTCAACGGCAGCACCTTTGAAAGCTTTGAATGGGCTCAGCTTCAACCCGGCGATCTCCTTTTCTGGACAGGCACCTATGAAGTTCAAAAAAATCGGGACCCAGCCATTTCCCACGTCATGATCTATCTCGGTCAGGATGAAAAAAGCGGTCGCCGCCTCATGTTCGGTGCCAGCGAAGGCCGACGCTACCTCGATCAAACCAAAAACGGAGTGGGCATCTTCGACTTCATCCTGCCCCGTCCCCAAAGCAACTCCTCCAAACCCCAACCCCGCTTCATCGGCTACGGCCGACTCCCCGCCCAATCTTAAAACAATCCCCCATCCCCTCGCACAACTCGCAACCCAAAACCATCCTGCCCACGGTTCTCCCTTGCCTTTTGTTCTTTAAAAAAATAGTTTCTTTCCGTCACTTATGTCTGATCTTGCCCAGCTCCAAGCCTTCTCCCATCTGCCCAAAAAGGATTTCACCAAGGGTGAGGACCTGATCCAGGAAGGCCAGCAGGTCAACACGCTGATCATTCTGATTGAGGGGGCGGTCGAAGTTCTTAAAGGAGATCTCCGCGTGGCCACCAGCCGACGACCCGGTGCGGTCTTTGGAGAAATTTCCGTGCTCCTTAACATTCCTCACACCGCCACGGTCCGGGCCATTCAACCCTGCAAAGTCTATCTTCTGGAAAACCCTCTGGAATTCCTCCGCCAACACCCGGAGGCCGCCCTTCATGTCTCGCAACTCTTGGCCCGTCGCCTGGATGCCTTGACCCGTTATTTGGTCGATGTCAAAGCCCAGTTCAAGGAACAGCAGGGCCACATCGGCATGGTGGATGAAGTGCTCGAGTCCCTTCTCAATTATCAGCCACGCTGACCCTCCCCGCCTGTGGCTTTGCCCGCTGGTCCGGCTCAGATGCTGCAAATCTCCGCCCCTGCACTCGATATCCACTCCGCAGTTCCCGCTTCCAAATCAATTATCAAATGGGCAGGCACGGGACTCATTTCCCGACCCGTGTTGAACACCCCGGGTTTTCCCAAGTTGAATCTGCCAGGAACCCTCGGACGTAAATGGCGCCCGGTGAATATGCCCGCAGAAAACCAAGTCCGGCTGCAACTCCAGAATCCAGTCGTTCAGGATGGCTTCTCCCATGTGCTTCTTCCCCGTCCAGCTCAGCGGCGTGCCATCCGGTGGAACATGATGAACCCAAAACCATTTTTCCCCCGCCTGTTCACGATCCCGCAAAAGCTGGGCATACACCTGATCCCGCTCCCTCTCATCCTGCCACCAACGACAAAGCGAAACCTTCGCCCCGTCTCCCAAACTCACACAATGCCCGTCACTCGGCACTCCAACATCCTCCAGTGCCTCCATCCAAAACGCCGCCGCCGAACCCAGCCCCTCGCCCGCTTGGGAACCAAAATCATGGTTGCCTGATGCCGTTAAAACCGGACGTAATTTTTGTATTTTTTGCAGATACCTTTCCACCACCACCATCTGAATGTCCTGCTGCACTGAAGACCCCAAATCCAACAAATCCCCCGCCACAATCACCGCATCATAATGAGGAGCCTCCGCCAACATCCAGTCATACTGGTGCAGGTGGTAATGTAGATCAGAAACAATGAGAAGCTTCACGCAAGAACCCTGTCCCCCAAACTCTGGGCCATTCCTCCACGAACATCAAGCTTCCCGCAGCTCCTCACCCCGTCAATTTCCCCTTCCCTCATCTTGATCAAATTGACAGGGCGAACGCACTTAAATTTCAGAAAGAGGAAAAAGCTTAAACCACAAACGGACACTAAGTTACACGAATTTAAATAAAGTTTTTCCCTTGGGGCGGCGAGGCGGTAGGGGGTGGATTCGTGGGGCTTCGTGGTTAAAAAAAGGTTCTTGTCTAATTCAAACAGCATAGACTTAACAACATTTAGTGTGTGTTGCCCTGATCAAATTGAGTTCTCCCCTTCTCCAGTAGCGCAGGCATCTTGCCTGCTGGGGCGGCGTCCCGCCGGCCCTCC
>JAAUTS010000147.1 GCA_012031345.1 Blastochloris sp.
GGGAGTCGGGACGGAACTGGAGGAGGGTTCGTTCCTTTCGCCAGAGAGGCTGGAAGTTGAGTTAACGATGCTGAGGGTGACGGGGTCGGAGCGGAGCGTTTTGTATTGGGCTTTTTCCGGGTCGAAGTAGCTGAATTCCAAGCTGGGGAATTCTTTGACATCGGCACTGAGGGGAATGACGGCCTGGGTGTAGATTTTTTTACCTTCCAGTCCGTTGTCTCCCAGAGCCTGGAAGCGGGCGGATGGGGGGTAGCCGCGCCAACTGCGGTTGCTGGGCTGGCCGGGCCATTCGATTCGGTTGAAATTTCCCTTACCCTCGATGGTGGCGTTGAGTTCGAGGGGATCGCCGACGGAAAGTTCGGTCGGGGCTACGCGGGTGACGAAGGTGAAGGTGCCGATGGCGCCGCTGAAGGAGGCGGGTCGGCCTTCGGTGGGCAAGGGCAGGATGTTGAGGGTGTGGGATTTGGTGGTCAGCTCAAGGGGTCTGGCCACAGCGCGTCCGATGAGTTGGTCCAAGAGGCTCGAGGCACCGCCCAGGGTGCGTTCCTGATCAACCACCTCGATCTGTTGAGTGGCGGAGAGTTGATAGGTGCCGGATTTAAAGGCGGTGAGGGAACCGTTCCAGGCAAAAATTTTATAGGGCACGCCGTTGATGCTGGCTTGGTAAGGGAGAGGTTTGATTTCCGGGAGTTCCTGGGTCAGGGCATCGCTCTGGAGGGTGGGCAGGGATTTCAGGCTGGAGACGGGATAGCCACTGCGGACAAAGAGACGATAGGCGACAGGGATGATTTGCCCGACGTAGAGGGTGTCGGTTTTGAGATCGAGTTGAAGAAAAACGGGTTGTCCGCTCTGCTCGGGATCGACACTGATTTCGGATTCATCCGTGGGATTGTTAGGATCGGGAGTTGAGCCGGGAGGGGGATTGAAGCCGGGGGCGGAGCTTTTGAGGATATTGAGGTTGAGGGGTTGGGTTTGCAGGGTTTGACCCTCGGCCACGATGATAATGGGGGGGATGGTGTAGGCGCCGGGTTTGAAGCCGGTAATGCGGAAGAGGTAGGTGACGGTATCCATCCGCTGTAAATTGACGAATTGGATGGAGGTGCTTTGGCCTGCTTTGAAAAATTGCAGACCTTCCACGTTAGGCAGGGTGATGTTGGCCCGGCTGGCTCCGGCGATGGAGATGCGCAGCATGGTGTCCTGACCTTGGTTGATCTGGGTGGGGTCGAGCGCGGCGGAGATTTTGACATCCCCGGCCTGGAGGAGTGGGGCGCTGAGAAGGAAGGTGAGAGCCAGCCAAGGGAGAAGGCGGCGGTGGAGTTGGAGGAGCGGCATCATATTAAATTACCAGTCCTTTCCGTTTTGGGGAGAGGGATTCTCTTTACTGCGGGTGACGGGGAGCAGCAATTGTTTTTGGCCGCTTTTGGCTGCGTTGAGCAGTGCTTTGGCTTCTTCCTTGGTCAACTGTCCTGGTGTTCCGGGCTGGGCTTGAGCAGGGGCGTTGTTTTCTTTGGCGTCTTTTTTAGGTTGGGAATCCTGGGCTGGGGGGGAGGGTTTGGATTCCGGCGGTTTTTCTTGATTTTGGTCGGGCTTGCCGGGATCGGGATTTTGTCCAGGTGATGGTTTCGGGTCCTGGGAAGGATTGGAGCCTTTGCCTGGATCTCCGTTCTTGTCCGGTTCATTTTTGGAAGGGTCAGGGGATTTGTCTTTGGAGGAATTGGGATCTTTTTTGTCGGAATTACCGGAGTCCTTGTTTTTTTGATCGGGGTCGTTTTGATCCTGATTTTGGTTTTGAGAATTGGGTTGTTTCTGGGGCGGATTTTTTTTCAGCTCCTCCAGTCGTTTTTTGACCAGATCATGGTTGAATTGGGCGTCTTTATCGCCGGGCTTGAGAGCGAGGGCTCCCTGATAAGAATCCAGGGCGGCCTCCCATTCCTTAATGGCGGCCTCCACGTTGTTGGGCAGGGCGGCTTCTCCCCGACGGAATTGGGTGTTGCCCAAATTGTAATAGGCTTTTTGTTGCAGACCCAGATCGCGGGTGTTGCGGGTTTCCGCAAAGGCGCGGGTGGCTTCTTCATAATCCTGGCTGCGGTAGGCGGCGACGCCGAGGTTGTAAAGCAGTTGCAGGTTGTCAGGATTTTTTTGCCACTCCAGACGATAAGACTCCATGGCCTGGGTCATCTGCCCGGACTTGAGGGAGTCTTCGGCCTGACGCAGTGTGGCGCGGGCCTGCGGTGTGAGTCCGGGAGATAAGATGAGAAGCAAAATGAGGGTGGCCGCTTCGAGTTTGGATTTCTGTTTCTGGCGGGGTGATGGAGGCGTGGGTCGGCGGGACTCGCGCAGGAGCATCTCGGCCATGAGCAGGATGAGCCCGGCGAGGAGAGGCCACTGGAATTGTTCGAGGGGAACTTTCCTCATGCTTTCCTTGAGTTCCAGTTCCTTCATGAGATGTTGGTTTTCACGAAGGATGGCTTCGAGCCCTTCGCCCCGCTGGCCCAAGGGATGGTAGCTGCCTCCGGTGATGGAGGCCAGTTGTTTGAGGGTGCCTTCATCCAGCCGGGATTTGACGAAGCTGCCTGAGTTGTCGCGGAGGAAGGCATTTGAGCCCTGGCCCCGCGCGTCAGGAATGAGATCGCCCGCGGGTGTGCCGACGCCGACGGCGTGGATTTTGACGCCCTGTTCTGCGACTTGCCGTGCGGCACTGAGAGCTTCCCCGCTGAGATCTTCACCGTCTGTGATCAGGACCAGGATTTTTTCATCGCCGGAACCTTTGGCAAAGGCCTGACTGGCTTCGAGAATGGCTGCGCCAATGTTGGTGCCGGGTCGTCCGATGACGTTGGTATCGAGGGCCTGGAGGGATTCGTAGAAGGCTTCCGTGTCGAGGGTGAGGGGGCACATGAGGAAGGCGGTTCCGGCGAAGGGGACCAGGCCGAGACGTCCGCCGTTGAAATTGCGGCTGAAATCAATGACGGCGAGCTTGGAGCGCTCCAGGCGGCTGGGTCGGACGTCCTGAGCCAACATGCTGCGGGAGGTGTCGATGGCGAAGAGGATGTCGATGCCTTTACGTTTGATTTCCTCCCAACGGTAACCCATCTGGGGCCGGGCCATGGCCAAGCCGAAGCAGAGGAGGGCGGCCAGCAGGAGGATTTGTTTGAGACGCCGCCGCCAGAGCGAGATGTTCGCGGTGAGCTCGGGCAGAAGTCTGTTCTGGGCCAGGGTTTGCAGGAGTTGGCGTCGCCGCAGTTCTGCATACACCATGACCGCAGCGGCCAAGAGGACGAGGATAAGGGTGAGGGGAATCCAGAGAGGTTCGGCCAGGGTCATCAGGGAATCCTCCGGAGAAGGGTGCTGGCCAATAAAAGTTCGGTGCCGAGCAGAAAGAGGGCGGGGCCGAGAAGCCAGGCGAAAAGTTCCCGGTAATCTTCCTGTTTGCGCAGGGTGCGCTTGGTGGTTTCGAGTTGGTTGATTTCGGAGTAGATGTTTTTCAAAGACTCTGTGGTGGTGGCGCGAAAATAGAGGGCACCAGTTTTTTGGGCGATGTCCTTGAGCATGACTTCATCAATTTCCACGGGAAGCATACGGTAGCGTATGCCGCCGAAGGGGTCGCGCATGGGAATGGGGGCTTCTCCCTGGATACCAGCGCCGACGGTGTAAACTTTAATTTCCAAACTACGGGCGGCTTCTGCTGCGACGCTGGGAGTGACGGAACCGGCGTTGTTGACGCCGTCGGTCAGGAGGATGAGGATGCGGGACTTGGATTTTTTTTCCTCCAAGCGTGAGAGTCCCATGGCCAGGGCGGAGCCGATGGCGGTGGCCTCTCCGAGGTCGCCGGGTTGGATTTGTTCGAGACGGCGCAGGAGCCAGTCGTGATCGAGGGTGAGGGGACTGACCAGATAGGGATCGCCGGCGAAAGCGACGAGGCCGATGCGGTCGTTGGGGCGTTCTTCGATGAATTCGCTGATGACTTTTTTAACCACGGTGAGGCGATCCACCTGATTGAGGCCGAGTTTGAAATCGAGAGACTGCATGGAGGGGGAGGCGTCGATGACCAGCATGATGTCGATGCCGCTGGCCTCCACTTCGGCGGTGCTTTTCCCGATCTGCGGGCGGGCCAGGGCGAGGATGAGGAGAGTTACGGTGAGCAGGCGCAACGAGAGGGAGAGGAGGCCGACGTAGTTGCGGGTGGTGTGTCCCACCAATTTACCGACGGCAAGGGTGGGGAAGCGGAGGGAGGGGGACTTGCCACGTCCGCCCCACCAGAGGGCCAGAATGGGAAGGACCAGCAGCAGCCAGAGCAGAGTTGGGTCATGGAAGCGCATCATGTGGGTGAGGGTGCGGAGGCTTCCGGCTGGATGTCGGTGGCGGTGGAGGTTTGGTGGATGAAGGCTTGGGCACTGAGCCACATGGTTTCCATTTCGGAAAGAGTCAGGGGTTCACGGGCGAATTTGGCCTGATCGCAGAGGTTGAGAAAACGATCCAGTTGCTCCAGATGGGGGCTGAGGTCCGGGGGGGAGGAGCGGCGGAGATGGAGGAGGAATTCTTCCGTGGTGCGTTGGACGACGGGCAGGGAGAAACGGGCTTCCATGTAAATGCGGAGAATTTCCGAGATGCGCAGGGAGAACTCACGGGCGTTGCCTTCACGCAGTCCCGGACGGGCCTCTTCCAATTCGCGCAGAGCCCGGGCTTCCATGGTTTCGATGGGGAGAGCTGTGGATTTTTGCGGGTGAGAAAATAAACAAGTGCGGCGATGGCGAGCAGGGTGAGGGCGATGAGGAGGTAAACCCACCAAGGCAGGCCGGCCAGAGGGATGAAGTCCCGGATGTCGCGAATGTCTTCAGAAGGGTTCATCCACGTCTCCGTTCACGATTTTTAAAAAACCCGAGCAAAGTGGCGAGATACGGTTGGTCCGGGGTGAGTTCAAGGTAATCAACTCCGCAGGAGCGGATGCAGCGGCGAATGTCCTGACGACGAGCGGTGGCGAGTTGTTGATAGTCCTCCCGGATGCGGCGGCGTGAGGTGTTGAGGATGATTTGTTCCCCGGTTTCGGCGTCTTCGAGGGTGAGGAGTCCGACTTGGGGCAGTTCCCATTCCCGGGGATCGTTGATGGCCATGGCCACGATGTCATGACGTTTGTTGGCGGTTTGAAGCAGGGCCTTGAAATCGGGCAGGGCTTCGTTGAGCGGTCCGCGCAGGCAGTAGTCGGAGAGGAGAAGGCGACACAGCGGCGCCGTTGCACCTGGCTGAGATAACGCAGAGCTTGAGAGAGGTCGGTGCCCCGGCCCTGGGGTTGAAAGAAAAGAATTTCCCGGATGACACGCAGGATGTGGCGGCGTCCTTTGGCGGGTGGGATGTAGAGTTCCACTTCATCCGTAAAAAGAATGAGGCCGACCTTGTCGTTGTTGCGAAGAGCGGAGAAGGCCAGAACGCTGGCCATCTCAGCAGCCAGTTCCCGCTTGCTCTGGGTGCCGGAGCCATATTGGCCGGAGGCGCTGAGATCGATCATGAGGGTAAGGGTCAGTTCCCGTTCCTCGGTGAATTTTTTGACAAAAGCCTTCCCGGTGCGGGCGGTGACATTCCAGTCAATGGTGCGGACTTCATCGCCGGGCACGTATTCGCGGACTTCCTCGAAGTTCATGCCCCGGCCTTTGAACACGGAGTGGTAATGGCCGGCGAGGGTGTCGTCGGCCAGGCGGTTGGTGCGGATCTCGACCTGCCGCACTTTTTTCAGGATTTCGCGGGTGCGTTCCTTGTCCATGGATCAGGTGGGGAGGGTCGGTGCCGCTCAGGGAACCGGGATGGTGTCGAGAATGGTTTGAACGATGTTTTCATTTTTCAGACCTTCCGCCTCTGCCTCATAGGTGACGCTGACGCGGTGGCGCAGAACGTCCATGGCCAGGGATTTGACATCCTGCGGGGTGACGTAGCCGCGGCCTTCGAGGAAGGCGTGGGCGCGGGAAGCCAGGGTGAGGCTGATGGTGGCGCGGGGTGAGGCACCGTTGAGAATGTAGGCTTGCAGGTCGAGGCCGTAGCGTTTCGGGTCGCGGGTGGCATAGACCAAGTCGCAGATGTATTCCTTAACCTTGTCGTCCATGTAGATGCTGTTGACGACCTGACGTGACTGGAGGACCTGGGCGGCGGTCATGACGGGTTGAACTTCGGGACGGCTTTCGGTCGAGCCCATGAGATCCAGGATGACGCGTTCCTCCTCCCGACTGGGATGATGGATGACGACCTTCAGCATGAAGCGATCCACCTGGGCTTCGGGAAGAGGGTAGGTGCCTTCCTGTTCGATGGGGTTTTGGGTGGCCATGACGAGGAAGGGATTGGGCAGGAGGAAGGTTTTATCGCCGATGGTGACCTGCTTTTCCTGCATGGCTTCGAGCAGGGCGCTCTGGACCTTGGCGGGGGCGCGGTTGATTTCATCGGCCAGGACAAAGTTGGCGAAGATGGGTCCGTGTTTGACGATGAAGCTGGCTTCCCGTTGATTGTAGATCTCGGTGCCGACGATATCGGCGGGGAGCATGTCGGGGGTGAATTGAATGCGGCGGAAATCGAGTTCGATGGCGGTGGCGAGAGTTTTGAGAGCGAGGGTTTTGGCCAGGCCAGGGACGCCTTCGAGAAGGACGTGGCCGTTGGCCAGCAGTCCGATCATGAGGCGATCCACCAAGCCGTGTTGCCCCACCACGAAACGACCCATCTCGGTGCGGAGAGGTTGGACCCAGCCGGAGGTTTCGCGCACAGCTTCATTGATGGTTTGAATGCTGAGATTGGCCGGGCGGGCAAAACTGGCCGCAGGCATGGGAGGAGGAGTGAGGGAGGCGGGGGTGGACATGATGGGGATCCTTGAATGGTTGAAGAGTCTGTGTTGAGCCTAAGAGAGGGGGCTGACAGGAACCTTTCCCTCGGATTACAATTGGGTAATGTAAGAGGGATGCGGGGAGAAGATTTGATTGTGGGAGCGGGTATCGCGGGATGTTTGTTGGCGCGAAGTTTGTTGCGTCGGGGCAGGAGGGTTCATGTGGTTGATGCGGGTCGGGCCTCCGCAGCCTCCGCTTCGGCGGCGTGGTTGATCAACCCGGTTACGGGGGATGCGCTTTAATGCGTCATGGCGGGTGGAGGAACTGTTACCGAAGGCCTTGGAATGTTATGCTGCGCTGGAGCGGGAGAGTGGGCTGCGTCTTTGGGAGGGGCGGGAAATTCTGCGTTATTTTCAATCGGAGGAAGAGCGGAGACGTTGGGAGAAGAAGGCGGGGAATGCGGAGGTGCAGGCGTTTACGAAAACTTTAAGGGCGGGAGAAAAAGAGGGGCCCTTGGCCGGAGTCAACACGCATGGGGGCATCTGCATTCGTGGCGGCGGGCGGGTGGATCTGGGGAGCTGGTTGGCGTGGTGGAGGGAGTCCGTGCAGGAGGGGAAATGTATGGAAGAAGTGGAGTTCAGGGAGGAGGATCTGACCTTGCTGGAGAAGGGTCTGCGATGGAGGGGAAGGAGTTTCGAGCGGGTTTATTTTTGTTCCGGGTATGCGCGTTGGAAGCTGTGGGATTGGCTGCCTTGGAAGGCGGCGAAGGGGGAGTTTTTGACTCTGGAGATGCCGGGCCTTGAGCTGTCATCTATTATTAAAAAAGGGATCTTTATTATTCCATGGGGTGAGAGAAAAGTCCGGATCGGGGCGACTTATGTTTGGAATCCTCTGGATGGTGAGCCGACGGAGGAGGCCCGTGAGGGATTATTGAATGACTTTCGAAGGTTGCTGCCGCCGGGGATACAGGAGGGAAGGGTGCTGGAGCAAAGAGCAGGGGTTCGCCCCATTTTAAAAGGAAACAGGCCGATGTTGGGGTGTCATCCGCGCCATGAGCAGCTTGTCTTGTGTAATGGTCTGGGCTCCAAAGGAGCGCTCCAGGCACCCTGGGCAGTGGAACATCTGGTGGAACATTTGGAGGAAGGGCGACCTTTGGATGCGGAGGTGGATGTGGCTGGGAATATTTAGTATTTATTTACTATGAAGAGAATGACGCAACTGGCTCAGGAGGGAGTGGAGATGGTTTTGGGTGAAGGGGAGTGGGCGGTGGATGCGACTTGTGGGAACGGTTGGGACACACTTTTTTTGGCGGAGAAAGTGGGGGAGTCGGGACGGGTCTGGGCCTGTGATGTGCAGAGTCTGGCTTT
>JAAUTS010000148.1 GCA_012031345.1 Blastochloris sp.
AAACACAGCGACCCGAAATTTGAGTCCCAGACCAAAGTGAAGTTGATCTCGCCGGAGGTGGACGGCATGGTGGCCTCGGCCACGTATGAGGGATTGATGGCATTTTTTGATGCCAATCCACCTATCGCGAAAAAGATCATCGATAAGGCTTTGACTGCGGCGCGAGCGCGGGAAGCGGCGCGGAAGGCGCGGGAAGCGGTGCGTAAAACGGCGCTGGGTGCGGGCGGGTTGCCGGGGAAGCTGGCGGATTGTTCAGATCGCGACCCGGCCAACACGGAGCTGTTTATTGTTGAGGGAGACTCGGCGGGTGGCTCGGCCAAGCAGGGGCGGGACCGGAAATTTCAGGCAATTTTGCCTTTGCGCGGAAAGTTGATCAACGTGGAGAAAGCCCGTCTGGACAAGGTGCTGCAGAACAATGAAATCCGCACCATGATCACAGCGATCGGCACCGGGATCGGAGATGGTGAAGGGGAGGGAGCCTTCAACATCGACCGCCTGCGCTACCACAAGATCATCATCATGACGGATGCGGACGTGGACGGTTCCCACATCCGCACCTTGTTGCTGACGTTTTTTTATCGGCAAATGCCCTTGTTGGTGAAGCAGGGTTTTGTGTACATCGCGCAACCTCCGCTTTATCAGATCAAGCGCAAAAAGCGTGAGGAGTATGTGGAAGACGACGCGCAGATGGCCAAGATCCTGATTCAGCTCGGGACAGAGGACGTCAAGCTGAGGAGTTTGTCGGACAATAAGGAGTTCAATGCCAAGCAATTGGCGGAGGTTTTGGAGTTGTTGCAGCAACTGGACAAGGTGGCGCACGGGATCAAGCGGCACGGTGGGGATTTTGAAAAATATCTCAGTGCGCGCGATTCCAAATCCGGGCAGCTGCCCCAGCATCTGGTGCGAATCCGCGAAGGCAACCAAGAGACGGTGCATTATTTCCTGAATGACGACCAGTTGGCGGCCTTTGCGGCCAAGAATCCGGACTTGGGACTTTACGGAGATGATTCCTCTGAGGAGGAGAGCGGGGAAAGCAAGGCCAGCGAGAAAAAGAAAGAGGGCCGACCCGGCGGGCGCGTCAAGTGACTCTGAGTGAGAGCAAGGCCATTGCGGTGCTTTTGGGCAAACTGGATGCCAAGGGATTGCATGTGGATCATTACTCTTCTCAGGACAAGCCCTTGTATGAGTTGGTGGAAGGGGATGGAGCGGACGCCAAGGTGAAACCACTTTTTGCGTTGCCGGAAATTTTGGCAACCATCATGGAGATCGGGCGTCGGGGCGTTCAGATCAAACGATTCAAAGGTCTGGGGGAAATGAATGCCAAGGAACTTTACGAAACCACCATGAACCCGGATCGACGCAAACTGCTCAGGATCGATTTGACTGATGCGGTGGAAGCGGAGGAGATGTTCACCACCCTGATGGGGGACGAGGTCGAGCCGCGACGCCAGTTCATTGAAGATAACGCCTTGAATGTCAGAAACTTGGACGTGTAGTCACTTGATGCGAAGAAAATGCTTGTAAAAGCACTACAAGAGACTACATTAGGTAAATGAAAGAGAAAAAACCTACAGCGTTGTACAAAGCGGAGGAGCGGCAGGCTTCGCGCTTGAAGGAAGTGTCTGTTCTGCCCCAGCTGGGTATGTCCATCAACATCCGGGCGGCCAAAGCCCAGCTTTCCGCTCTGGCGGACATGGTGGAAGAGGGGGAAGAAGTGGTCCTAACGCGGGACGGGAAGCCTGTTCTGCGCATGGTGCCCTTCCAAACAACACGGAAGCCTTACAAGGTGGATTGGGATCTTCTCCAATCCATGCCCATGCAGACGGAAGGGCCGTTTGCGGAAGATCTGGTCCGTGAGGACCGGGACGGAAGAGGCTGGTAATCCACCATGTATATTGACACCAGCGTCATGGTCAAGTTGCTGACCCTCGAGCCTGATTCGGCCTTTTACGCCGGCAAGGTGGAGGGTCAGCCCTTGGTCTCTTCGGAACTTCTTTTCACAGAGGTTTCCGGAGCCTTGTTGGCCAAAGAGCGGGGAGGAAAAATCAGTTCCACCCAAAGGATGAAGTCCTGGAATGCGTTTCGGGCCCAGGTGGAGGAGCATGACATTCAGCTTTTACAGTGCCGCACGGAAACCTTCCGCAAGGCCTCGTCGATCATGGAAGTGTGTCATCCGCTGGTTCCCCTGCGGACGCTGGATGCCCTGCACCTGGCCAGTTGCGATCTTTCCCAAATGTTTCCTCTGGCAACCAATGATGCCCGGATGATGGCCGCGGCCCAACGCCTAGGGATTCCCGTTCTTTAACCACAACCACTTATTTTAAACAAAAAAGAAATACTTTATGGCAGACGACATCACTCCTCCTAACAATCCGACCCCACCCACTCCCGCCACCCCTGGCTCGCTCTTTGCCCAAAATGAAAAGATCGAGAAGATCAATGTGGCCGATGAAATCAAGGGGTCGTTCCTGGATTACTCCATGTCAGTCATTGTGTCCCGTGCGCTGCCGGATGCGAGGGATGGATTGAAGCCATCCCAACGGCGCATTTTGTATGCGATGCATGATTTGAATCTTTATCCCGGACGCCAGCACAGAAAGTGCGCGAAGATTTGCGGGGACACCTCGGGAAACTATCACCCGCACGGGGAAGCGGTGATTTATCCCACCCTGGTTCATATGGCTCAACCCTGGGTCATGCGTGAACGATTGGTGGATGGGCAGGGAAACTTCGGTTCGGTGGAAGGGGATCCACCCGCCGCCATGCGTTATACCGAGGCGAGGTTGACTCATCTGGGGGCGGCTTTGATGGAGGACATGGAGCGGGACACGGTGGATTTCGTTCCGAACTATGATGAAACACGGACCGAGCCCGTGGTTTTTCCGGCGGCTTTTCCGAATCTGCTGGTCAATGGAGGCACGGGGATCGCGGTGGGGATGGCCACGAACATCGCCCCCCACAACCTGGGAGAGGTGGTGGATGGCATCTGCGCCTTGGTGGACAATCCAGACATTAAAGTGGAGGAATTGATCAAGTATGTCAAAGGCCCCGACTTCCCCACGGGTTGTTCGATCCTGGGCATTGAAGGGATCAAAAATTATTTCAAAACCGGACGCGGCTCGGTCAAGATCCGGGGCAAGTTACACACGGAGGAGATGAAGGGGGGGAAGGATGTCATCGTGGTGGATGAAATTCCCTTCAACGTGAATCGTGCCACTTTGGTCGAGCGCATTGCCGAATTGGTTAACGAAAAGACCCTGACCGACATCACCGCGATCCGTGATGAATCCGACGAGAACACCCGCGTGGTGATTGAGTTGAAGCGGGATGCGGCGGTCAAGGTGGTGATCAACAATCTCTACAAACTGACCGCGCTGGAGACGAGTTTCAGCAGCAACATGCTGGCGATTGATCAGCGTCGTCCCAAGGTTCTCAACCTGAAAGATCTGATGGTCTGCTATATTGAACATCGCCGTGAGGTGGTGATTCGACGCACCAAGTTTGAGTTGGCTAATGCGGAGAAGCGTGCGGAGACCTTGGAAGGATTCCTCATTGCTCTGGCCAACATGGATGAGTTCATCCGTTTGATCCGTGAATCCAAAACACGGGATGAGGCGCGCTTGAAACTGGCGGGATACGAGTTTACCCGGAAAAATGTGGAGAAGTTCGGGGTCATGATCCGCAGCGAGGCGCGATTGGACAAGGGACGTTACCTTTTCAGTGAGCAGCAGATCGAGGCCATCCTCGAATTGCGGCTCTATCAACTCGTTGGTCTGGAACAGGAGAAGATCAAGTCCGAGTATGCCGAGTTATTAAAGAAGATTGAAGATTTGATTGATATTCTGGCCAAGGAAAAACGGGTGCTAGGCATCATCAAAAGCGAGCTCAAGGCCATCAAGGACAAATACGCCACCCCGCGTCGCACCCAGATTGTGCCGGATGAAGGGGAGATGGCGATTGAGGATCTGATTGCCAACGAGGGCGTCATCATCACGCTGACTCATGCGGGGCTGATTAAGCGCACTACTATTTCCAGTTACCGTTCGCAGAGGCGGGGTGGGAAGGGTGTGATCGGACTGACCACACGCCAGGCCGAGGCGGAGGAGGATTCCGACTTTGTCGAACATCTCTTCACGGCCAGCACTCACGATTATCTCATGTTTTTCACCAATACGGGTCGTGTTTATGTGGAAAGGGTGCATGAAATCCCGGAAGGCTCCCGCGCCTCGAAGGGCAGAAGCATTGCCAATGTGTTGTCCTTGCAAAGCTCGGAAAAAGTCGTGGCACTGCTGCGCGTGGAATCCAAGAAGGGCGCGAACAATGAAGACATCACTTGGAAGTCCGAGGATGCCTATGTGTTCTTTGCCACCCGCAACGGCACCGTAAAGAAAACTCCCTTATCCGACTTTGCCAATACCCGCAAGGGGGGGAGTCATTGCCATCGGCATTGAAGAGTCGGATGCCTTGATTGAAGTCAAACTGACCAATGGCAACAGTCATGCGGTCCTCATCACGAAGGAAGGCATGAGCATCCGGTTCAGTGAAGAGGATGTTCGTAGCATGGGACGCCCTGCCACAGGAGTGCGCGGCATAAGTTTGGAAAAGGATGATTTTGTGGTGGCTCTGGCCATTGTGGATCCTAGCGCCATGCTCTTGGTGGCGGGTCAGAACGGAATCGGCAAACGCACCAGCTTTGACGAATACCGTGAGCAATCCCGAGGCGGCAAGGGAATCATCACCATGAAGACAGGGGATAAGACAGGTTCCGTGGCGGGTGCCCTGACGGTCAAGGAGACGGATGAAGTCATGCTGATCACGGCCAAGGGACAGATGGTTCGCATCCGGGTCAAGGACATCCGCGAATCCGGACGCAACACCATGGGAGTGAAATTGGTGGGTCTGGACAAGGGAGATCTGCTCAAGGCCATCGCCCAAGTGGTTTCCGGGGAGGATGAGGCTGGCAGTGAGGGAGAAGAGTTGGGGGTGGGCTCTGCGGGTTGATGTCCCGTTCAGGATGCTTTCTCAGAGCGAGCTGGAGAAATTTCTTTGGCTGGATGCGGCCAAGGGTTTGCAGGTGGAGACGGCTGTGAAGCAGCCGGGTGGTTAGGTGCGGCTTACTGGCTTACGGTTTTCCAAACGAGCCAAGCCAGAATGAGGACGACGACGCCGAGGATGATGACGCGGTTGCGGATGCGGCGACGTTGTATTTTCAGGGTGGTTCGACGCGGCATCGGTGTGCCGGGGGAGATTTCCGCCTGTTTGAACAAGGCACCTTTAAATTGATCATCTTCTGCGGGTTCAGGATCTGAATTTTCATCAGGTGCCTGGCCCAGTTTATTTTCCAGTTGGCGCATCTGCGCTTCCACCCGACGAGATTCCGCCTCCAAACGTTTGAGTTCATCCCCGAAGGATCCGGGGTTTTGCGGAAGAGCGACATGAATTCCTTGTTATGGGAGTGTGGCAGGAAGTCAACCACGAGCCTAACCAAATTCCAAGATGGGATCTGTGTTAGTTTGAAAGTGTAAAAGCGGGATCCTATTCAGCGGAGCTAATTGAGCTGGAATCGGATGGGGATGCTCACATCCGAGCTGATGGCTACGGAGCCCAGGCGGGCGGGGTGGAACCTCCAATTTTTCACGGTGCGCAGGG
Source organism: Blastochloris sp. (assembly GCA_012031345.1). Classification (GTDB taxonomy): domain Bacteria; phylum Verrucomicrobiota; class Verrucomicrobiia; order Methylacidiphilales; family JAAUTS01; genus JAAUTS01. Next base: position 5,650 of record JAAUTS010000148.1, read on the forward strand.
CGCTGTCATCCAAGGCTTGAAATCCACTGCTCTTCAGCAGGGCAACTTCTTCTGCCATACCACGGGCATTGACCCGGACTTTGATCAGAACGACGCCTTCCTGACCTGCGCGACGGGCGGTCTCCGGATAGGGAGGGGCGGGGTTGCGCAGGTAGTTGGGTTTGGCCAGGGACTCGGTGCCGGACTGGGAGCGTTGTGTGGTGGCGTCGCGACCGGGGATGGGGGCACTGCCATCACCCACGACGGGGGAAGATTTTGTTTTGTTTAAAGGGGCCTTGATCCGAGGTGGGGCGGGAGGTGGTGGAATGTTGGGTGGGGTTTCGATTTGAAAATCCTGAGGCTCACTCAGGTCGGGGGGTAATTCTGGGGGCGGAACCATGGGAAAAGCCTCGGGATCCGAGGCTGAGGGTTGGGCTTGGGCCGGAGCTGCGACGAGATCGACCTCAATGCTGTTCTGTCCGGCGACCATGCTGTATTCAACCTGGCTGCTGATGAGCCAACCCACTCCGAAGAGGAGCATGAGATGAAGCAGCGTGGAAACCAGGATGAAACGCATACCTTCCAGACTAAGGGGTGGCGTTAAGTTGTGAATCGGGAAGCTTGGAGGTTTCGATGGCAATTTTGGTGATGCCAAGTTTGCGCGCTTCGTCCAGAACGGTGACGACCTGACCAAAATCAGCCTGGGTGTCGCCATGAATGAAGAGTCGAGGCTCGGGCCGGGTTTGCTTGAGAAGTTGGAGATGGCCGATGAGTTGTTCCAGGTTGACGGCGTCCTTGTTGAAGTAGTAGCTGCCATCTGCGCTGACGCTGATGTGGGAGGGGGCTTCCGGTTGCTCGAGCGGCTGTCCGGTGGCGGCGCTGGGGAGGGAAACGGGGATGCCGGCGTTCTGAATCATGGAGAGGGACACCATCATGAAGGTGGCCAGGAGAAAAAACATGATATCAATGAAGGGAATGATCTCCAGGCGAGGCCGGGTCTTGGCGCGGGGTGAGGGGAGCGAGGCCATGGGGCGTGGGGTTCTAGTGTTTCCCTGTATTAACTGGAGAGGAGGGGTAGTCCGGGCATTGGCGCAGGAGAAGCTCCATACGGGTCATGGCGGATTCCATCAGGCGGCGTGCTTTTCCAGTCGGGCGTTGAGATAGTTGAGGGGAATGATGGCCACGATGGCTACGCCGAGTCCAAAGGTGACGGCGATGAGGGATTCTGCGATGCCACCGGTGATGGCAGATTGTTGAGCGGCCAGATCGGAGGAGCCGACGATACCGAAGGCGCGGATCATACCGATCACGGTGCCGAGAAGGCCGAGGAGGGGGCCGAGCGTAACGGCGGTGTCGAGAACCACGAGTCCCCGGTTGTAACGATCCAACTCCGTGTTGGCGGCCTCCATCATGGCATCCGAGTAGGAGGTGGCGCGATGCTGGAGCCCGGCGCTGAGAACACGAGCTACCATGTCCTTGGAATTGGGGGCGGAACGGCCTGCTTCGTCCATTTGTTGATGTTCGACCAGTTGAAAAAGTTTCAGCACGGCGTCGTGATTGCGGTGGCTGCGTTCCTGAAAGAGAAACCAACAACGTTCAAGGACGACACTGAAGGTGACGATGGAAAGAATCAGGATGGGCCACATGATGGGGCCGCCTTTGATAAACAGTTCGAGCATAAGAGTAAGGGTATGGTGACCGACAGAATTTAGGTTAATGCGGTATCGACAATGAGACTCACTTACATAAAGGTCAATCTCAAAGCTAGGCAAGCCATTGGCCAAGTTGAGCAGGCTGTGTTATTAAAGTTCATTAGATATTGATGGATAAGGCCATGGGGCTGCAATTTCCACGTAGCCCGATCGATTCTGAAGATGGGGAGAGCTTCCCTTGCGGCGTAAAAATTAGTGGAGACTTGGGTTCAAGCGTAGTGAATGCTTTTGATGATACTGCGTAAGGGCGTACAGGGTCAAAGCCACTGTGCTGATGACCATAACATGCATGTTCCAGAATCCTACTTCCACCAGCCAAGGCAGGTCATCAAATACATTCTCGCCAGCGGATAAGGCCTTATGAATGTTGATGAGTTGAGGTAAGGCGATGAAACTGACATAGATGACTGGAACGAGGGAGAGTAGAATCAACTTGGGGTGTTTGGTGTTTTTGCCAGGGCAGGCAAAAAGGGAGAAGCACCAGTAGCGAGCAAAGAACGCTGCTCCAATAGGGCCCCTGATCCATGGTTGCCGTGATGAGGCTCACCTGGCAGATCAAAATACCGACACCGATGAGAGCATATTCAATGAGGGGTCTTTTCATGATTTTTCGTTCTGGACGTTCAAGTTTAAGACAGGTGGTAAAAAAGCGGTCGTTGCAGAGGGCGGAACAATGCTGAAACACTAAAAAGACACTGATTTAACCGCCAAGACGCGATGATCGCTAAGAAAGAAAAATAAATTCCTCTGTAAAAAACTGAATATCTT
>JAAUTS010000149.1 GCA_012031345.1 Blastochloris sp.
CTCGCTTTTTCTTTTTTTCTATCTTCTGCACAAATTTACCGTTGGTCCCAAGTATTTCCCGGCCGACTCCGCCATCCGCCCCTTCTACCTCGCGCTCCTGCTCAGCCACACCGTCCTGGCTGTGGTTAATCTGCCCATGATTCTCCGCACGATGTATCTCTCATGGAAGGGGCGCCTGGAAGAACACAAACGCATCGCCCGCTGGACCTTCCCCATCTGGCTTTACGTTTCCATCACAGGAGTGATCATCTACCTCATGCTTTATCAAGGCCTGGGCAACTAGGCACTTACACTCCCCCTCCTCCCGCATGAATCCATCCACTCTTTCTCTGCTCCAGATGCAGCGACAACAAGGAACGCGCCCATGCGCTTCGTGATCCCCCGCCTGGCCCAAGCGTTGCTGGTGCTGTTCTTGGTGGTGTCCGTCACCTTTCTATTGATGCGCCTGGCACCGGGCAGCCCTTTCAACGCGGGCGACAGAAAGATCGATCCGCGCGTGATGGAACAACTCCAACTGAAATACAATCTCCAAGGCAGTCTGCCCGAACAGCTCGGTCGTTATTGGTGGAACCTTCTTAGCCAGGGTTATCTGGGCGAATCCACACACTTTAAAAATCGTAGCGTCCTCGAAATCCTGGGCGAAACCCTGCCCCGCTCCGTAGCTTTGGGGTCACTCGCCCTGATCCTGGCACTGGGAGTCGGCATCGTGGCAGGCAGCTTGGCCGCCAGTCACCACAATCAGGCACTGGACCGCCTGAGCATGCTCATCGCGCTTCTCGGCATCTGCCTGCCGGGCTTCCTGCTCGCACCCTTGGCCATCTTGCTTTTTGCCATCCATTGGCCGCTCTTCCCTGTGGCGGGTTATGGAAGCCTTTCCCATCTGATCCTCCCCGCCTTTTGCCTGGCCGCTCCATTTGCAGCTTATTGCAGTCGTCTCATGCGCAGCAGTATGTTGGAAGTTCTGCAACAAGACTTCATTCGCAGCGCACGGGCCAAGGGCCTGCCGGAACGGGTGGTCATTTATCAACACGCCCTGAAGATCGGTATTCTCCCGCTTTTGAGCTACGCCGGCCCTCTCACCGCCCACATTCTCACTGGCAGTTTGATCATTGAAGAAGTGTTCAAGATCCCCCGGTCTCGGCCCCTTTTTTCGTCAACAGTGTGCTCAACCGCGACTACTTCCTGACCTGCGGAACGGTCATCGCTTATTCCTCACTTCTTTTGTTCATGAACATGCTGGTCGATTTCCTTTACCTCAAGTTGGACAAACGCATTCGCCAGGCATGAACACTGTTTTCTCCAACCAAAACATCATCCGCCTGAGCGGGCTCCTCCTGCTCCTGTTGGCTCTGATCGCTGTGTTCGGTCCCTGGCTCAGTCCCTACCGCTACGACGATACCAGCCACGGTTCCCTGCTGGCCCCGAGTTGGTCGCACTGGTTCGGCACCGATCTTAATGGACGCGATGTTTTGACCCGTTCGATGCACGGGGCCCGGATTTCTTTGTTGGTAGGCTGCGTTGGGGCCGGGGTCAGTCTCGTCATCGGTGTTTGTTACGGGATGATCAGCGGTTATTGCGGGGGGAAGATCGATGCCCTCATGATGCGTTTTGTGGACATTCTGTATTCCCTGCCACGTCTCATCCTGGTGATCTTTATCATCGCCGTCTTCGACCAATACGCCAAACAATGGTTGATCAGTGTGGGGCGACAGGACTGGAGTGCCTGGTCCCGGCTCATTCTGTTGTTTGTGGGGCTGGGCATGGTCGAGTGGTTGACCATGGCCCGCATCATCCGGGGTCAGGTCCTGGTGCTGCGAGAGCGTCAATTTGTGCAGGCAGCCCATGTGCTGGGACAAAGCAATTTCAACATCATCCGACTTCATCTCCTGCCCAATCTGTCAGGCATCATTCTGGTTTATCTGACCCTGACCATTCCCTCCGTCATTCTGGAGGAATCCTTTCTCAGCTTTCTCGGCCTGGGTGTGCAGGCACCCCAAGCCAGTTGGGGAACCCTCCTTTCCGAGGGAGCCAGCTTCATCAATCCCATTCGCATCTCTTGGTGGATGTTGCTCGGTCCGGGTCTGTTCATGGCCTTGACGCTGCTTGCCCTAAATTTCCTCGGCGACGCCCTGCGTGACCGTTTTGACCCGAAGTTTCGAAAAGATTGATTTCGTCCTTCACCTTCTGCGTTCATCCCGCATCATCACCCCATGACACCCGATCTCCAAGCCGCCCTTCTTTGCGAGGATGTCCGCATCGAAGCCTCGGGCTCCAACACCCTGGTCGGTGTGCTTCATGCCATAGCCACTCCCGTGCTTCCGGTCCGCGTCATGAAGCTTTGCGTCTTCACGCGGTGGTGCTCTGGTCAGGGGGACTTTACCCAAAGCACACGCATTCTGAGTGAGGATGAAGGCAGCGAACTCGGTCACACCAAAACCCGTTTCAAGCTTCGGGACAGTGACAACCACGCCACCAACGTGGCCGTTTTTGGCGGTTTGGAATTCAGCTCGGAAGGGGATTATCCCATTGAGATTCTTTTGGATGGCGACCTCAAACTTCGTTTCAACCTGCGCGTGGTGCAAATTCAGACTCCGGCCAACAATTGAACCTGACTCGCCAGCCTGGGCTCCTCCCCGGTCCTGCCTTCATCTGTCTCTTGAATCTACCACGCGTGTTTTTTTCGTGGCGTCTGCCGACCTTTCCCCATAGATTTCCGAATTAATTCGCAACCATCCGCTCATGAAACCGACCATCATTTACACGCAAACCGACGAAGCCCCCGCTCTGGCCACCTACTCCCTGCTCCCGATCATCCAGGCTTTCACCCAACACAGCGGCATCTCTGTTGAAACCCGCGACATCTCTCTGGCCGGACGGATTCTGGCCGCCTTCTCCGATCTGTTGCCTCCGGCCCAGCGACGACCCGATGCTCTGGCTGAACTAGGCGCCCTCACTCTGAGACCTGAAGCCAACATCATCAAACTGCCCAACATTTCCGCCTCAGTCCCCCAACTCAAAGCCGCCATCAAGGAACTTCAGGACAAAGGCTTCGCCCTGCCTGACTATCCTGAATCCCCCAAGGACGAAAGCGAACGCGAAGCCAAGAGCCGTTACGACAAAGTCAAAGGCAGTGCCGTCAACCCCGTCCTGCGGGAAGGCAACTCCGACCGTCGCGCCCCCAAAGCGGTCAAAGACTACGCTCGCAAAAATCCGCACTCCATGGGTGCCTGGTCCCCCGACTCCAAGACCCGCGTGGCCTCGATGCAAGGTCAGGGCGATTTCTTTTCCAACGAAAAATCCGTCTGCGTCTCCAATGCAACCAACGTTAAAATTGAGTTCGTAGGCAAGGATGGTAGCGTCAAAATTCTCAAGGAGAAAGTCAGCCTGCTCCCCGGAGAAATCCTCGACGCCACGCTCATGAGCCGACGGGCCTTGGTCAGCTTCCTTCAGGAACAGATCCAGGCCGCCAAACAAGATGGAGTTCTTTTCTCCGTCCATCTTAAGGCCACCATGATGAAGGTCTCCGACCCCATCATCTTCGGGCATGTGGTCAGGGTCTTTTTTGCCGATCTCCTCAGCCAACATGCGGCAACACTCGAAAAACTCGGAGTGGATTTCAACAACGGCCTGGGGGATCTCCTGACCAAAATCGCCACGCTGCCTCCCGATCAAAAATCTGCCATTGAAGCGGACATCCAAGCGGCTTACGAAAAGGGTCCGGCTTTGGCCATGGTGAATTCGGACAAGGGCATCACCAACCTGCACGTCCCGAGTGATGTCATTGTGGACGCCTCCATGCCTGCCATGATTCGCAGCTCGGGCCAAATGTGGAATGCCGCCGGGAAACTTCAGGACACCTTGGCAGTGATTCCTGACAGTTCCTACGCCGGGGTTTATCAGACCGTCATTGAATTCTGCAAAAAGAACGGTGCCCTCGATCCCAAAACCATGGGCTCCGTGCCCAACATCGGACTCATGGCCCAAGCCGCCGAAGAATACGGCTCACATAACAAAACCTTCGAGGTCCCTGCCGACGGAAGCATCCGGGTCCTTGTCATCTCGGATGCCTCAACCCCGGAAGTCCTGATGGAACATGCAGTAGAGCGCGGCGATATCTGGCGCGCCTGCCAGACGAAGGACGCCCCTATCCAGGACTGGGTCAAACTCACCGTCAAGCGGCCGCGCCAGTCAGACTCCCGCCGTGTTTTGGCTCGACGCCGAACGCGCCCACGATGCCCAGATCATCAGCAAAGTGAATCGTTACCTGAAGGATCACGACACCACAGGTCTCGACCTGCGCGTCCTGGCTCCGGCAGCGGCCTGCCACTTCACTTTGGAACGGCTCGTGCAGGGGAAGGACACCATCTCCGTCACTGGTAACGTGCTCCGCGATTACCTCACGGACCTCTTCCCCATCCTCGAAGTCGGCACCAGTGCCAAAATGCTTTCCATTGTGCCGCTCATGAACGGCGGAGGTCTGTTTGAAACGGGAGCAGGCGGCTCCGCCCCCAAACACGTCGAACAATTTCTCCAGGAAAATTATTTGCGCTGGGATTCGCTGGGAGAATTTTTTGCCCTAACCCCGAGCTTCGAACACATCGCCGACACCTTTCAACTGCCCCGCGCCAAAATTTTCGCCGAAACCCTGGATGCCGCCACCGGGAAGTTCCTGGAAAACGATCGCTCCCCCGGACGCAAACTGGGCAGCATTGACAACCGGGGCAGCCATTTCTACCTAGCCCTCTACTGGGCTCAGGCACTGGCCACGCAGACCAAGGACCCCGAGCTGGCCCAACTTTTCCAAGCCACAGCCGGGGCTCTGAGCCAGAATGAACAGCAAATCGTCGAGGAACTCAAAAGCGTGCAAGGAAGCAAGGTGGACATCGGCGGTTACTATCAACCCGACGAAACCTTAGCCTCGCAGGCACTACGCCCCAGCCCGACCTTCAATGGCATTTTGGCCAAATTATAATCCCGCAGCTTGAGTCGGACGGAGACTACAGGGCTTTGTAGAGCACCTTGGAATTTCTTCCGCTCAGGGCATATTTTTCACGACGCTCCACGGGTAGCATTTCCGCCGCGCCCTCCACATAACCGCCTTTTTGCTGAAAATAATTGAAGGCCCGAGTGGAGAGGGCAAAGAGTTGTTTCATTCCCATTTCCCGCGCCCGATCCTCCACATAACGCATGAGCTTACGGCCCACCCCTTGGTTCTCGTGTCCGTTGGAAACATAAAGGCAGGCCATCTCCGCCGCTGGCAGTTCCGGCCTCATGTCGTGCAGTGCCACACAACCGATGACATTTTTGTCGATTTCAAACACGAAGAAGTCCTGAATCTTTTGTAAAATATCCTGCTCACTCCGCTTGACCAGTTCCTCCGCCTGGACGGAGTTCTTGATCAGCCGCATGATGGAGCGGACATCCTTTTCTTGGCCTTGCGAATGGCCTCATATTCGTTGGCGTAAATCATGGTGCCGATGCCCTCGCTGGAGAAAATTTCATTCAACAAGGCCTCTTCCCTTCTGCCATCGATGATATGGGCCCGATGCACCCCGTTCCGACAAGCCTGCAAACCGTGTTCCAACTTGGAGATGACATCCCCCGCCGTGGTTTCCCGGTTTTTCTTGATAAAGTCTTCCGCCTCCAAAATGGAAAACTGCGCCGCCAAACTTCCGGCATGAACCACGCCGTTAGACGTGCCGATGAACATCAGCTTGGAAGCCCGCAGGGCCTGGGCCACTTCGAGTGCCACCCCGTCCGAGTTGACACGATAGGCCCGGCCTTCCCCATCGAAGCCCAAGGGCGGCAACACAGGAATCACCCCCATGCTCAAGAGGGATTTCAAGTAACCCACATCCAGACGCTCGACCCGGCCCGTCATCAGATAATCCTTGCCCCCAAGAATCCCGGTGGGATGAGCGACGATGGCGTTGGTCACCGCAGCGCGCAAATCGGTTTCACTGAAAGCTTCCAAGAATTCATGGGCGATGCGGTTGGAGGCAAGCAGGGCCAGGGACAGGGTGGCATCATCCGTCACCCCCATGCCGTCCGCGTCACTGGGCTGAATTCTCATCTGCTCACCCAAAGCCCTGATTTGCTGACTCGCTCCATGCACCACCACGATGTTGATGCTCAGGGAACGCAACACGCTGATATCCAGAATCAAATTCCGGAAATTGGAATCCGCAATCACTTCACTGTCGATGCTTAGAACAAAAATCTGATCCCGGAACTTGGAGGTGTAAGTCAGGATCCCACGTAACTCGGAAGGTCTCATCTGAAGCTATTCCAAATCAGAAGCCCCGCTTTCGCAATACCATTCGTTGGCCGTTGGAAAATTGCCGAACCCTCTGCCGTAGCGTCGATGCATGCGTGGAAAGCTTTTCTTCTTGGCGGAAAGTGATGGAACGCCTCTCGGAACGGAGAGGGTGCATCCACACTTGTCACTGCGGGACTTTAAGTTTAGACAATATTCATGACAAAGAAGGACCAAGATTCCATTCAGGAAAAAATTCTGGCCTACATGGAGAGCAACGGACTGCGTATCACCAACCAGCGTCGGGCCATTGTGGAAGCGGCCTTCAGCACCACAGACCACTACACGGCGGAAGAACTCTTGGACAGTGCCCGCAAGATCGATCCCTCTGTCTCCCGCGCCACGGTCTATCGCACTCTGCCCGTCCTGGTTCAAACCGGTCTGCTGCGGGAGTTGGATCTGGGTCGGGATCAGCAGGTTTACGATCCCAATTACGCCACCCACCCCAACCACAACCATCTCATTTGTGTCGATTGTCAAAAAATTATCGAATTCGAGGACTACTGCTTGGACGTGCGGGAAAGTGTGTTGGCCAAGAATCTGGGATTCCGCCCCGGCGTGGTCAAACTGCGAATTGAAGGCAGTTGCGAGGAACTGGCCAAAACCGGTTCCTGCTCCAAACGACTGGTCCATTGATCCTCCGGCTTCTCAAGCCCCATGTCACACGCCCCAAGCCTCCACGCCGCCCGGCTCTACGCCATCCTGGACACGGGCTACTCTCAGCCTAACGATTGGCCTGAGCTAACCCGTCAACTCCTGGCAGGTGGTGTTGGTGCCATCCAAATTCGAGCCAAGAAATCGTCCCTCCCAGAAATTGAATCTTGGGCGCAGGAACTTCAACCTCTCCTCCATCAGGCTCAGGTCCCGTTAATTATCAACGATCACCCCGAACTCGCCGGACGTCTCCGTGCCGATTACTGTCATGTGGGACAAGACGATCTCTCGGTGGCGGAAGCCCGCGAACGCAGCCTGGGTTGTCGGATCGGCAAGTCCACCCACTCCCTCGCCCAAGCTCTCACCGCGCAGGAGGAGGGAGCGGACTACATCGGTTTCGGCCCCCTCTTCGCCACCCCCACCAAACCCGATTACACACCGATCGGTCTCGAGACATCGCTGAAATGACCCGACAAATCAGCATCCCCCACTTCTGCATCGGTGGGATCAAACTCGAAAACATTCCCCAACTGAAAGCCGCTGGGGCACAACGCGTCGTCATTGTCTCCGGTCTTTTACTGGCAGCAGACCCCAAGGCCTACGCCAACGAGGTGGTCAGGTTGTTATCGACACCCTGATTCTGCCTCAGCCCTTTGACTTTAAGACATAATTCAAAATTTTTGCCTTATCTTCACCTGCCGCCCAAACCACGCGCAGAAAATCCGCCGGATGAATCCGATGTGAGTTCAGGAAGCGACGATCCCCACCGCAGCAATACATGATTTCCTGAGCCATTTCCCCGCGCAATTTCAAACGGGCCTTCTCGATGATGCGGGGCAGCCATTCGACACCCTCCAATTGATCCGTCTTGGCCGGAAGCTGATCCGCTGAAGTCACCTGCTCCGATTTGACACCTTTTTGAATGGTCATGAAATAATCCCGACGCGCCGAGGTGATGAGCAGTGCCGTGGCAAAATCCGGCTCACCGTGATTCACGGCATCTTCCGCGAAATCATAAATCTCCTGCGCACTGGCCCCCATCTCAGCCAAAGCGGCAAGCTCTTCGCGATCAAAGTAAGTGTCCGAGCCGCGTTGACCTTTTTTATAAAGATCTATCCGCTTTGTCATAGAGGG
>JAAUTS010000020.1 GCA_012031345.1 Blastochloris sp.
CGTAGCGAATGGCAAGCTGCACCGTCGGGTCAGAGACAATCCCACCAATCTCAGCATCCTGGTTCATCAGCAAGAAGTGAGTGTAGACACTCGGACCGCTGTAAACCGTAATGTTATCGCCGCCCATTGTGCTGGTCTGGTCGCGGGTCAGGTCGACCCATCGAGGGACGGGCCCTGCATGAGATACTGCGCGAAGCTCGGTTTATCCCCGGTGAGGCGGCGGTATTCGGCCTCGGCGATGACGATCACGGCGCCGTCGCGCCGGGCGATGCGGCCGAGGCCTTGCGCATCCTGCGTGCGTTGGCTGATGGAAAGCATCCGCTGAGCGGCGAGCCGCTGCCCGATGAAAGCTGCTATCAGTCCGCCAAGGTGCTTCGCGCCTTGCTTGCCGGAATCGACGCGCTGGAAAAAGCGGCTAAGAAAAAAAACCGCGAACTGCCCGCTGGAGCGGGCAAGCCGTGGGATGCCGAGGAGGATCAAAGCCTTGTGGCCGACTTCGAGAGCGGGACGCCGATCAAAGACCTGGCGCAAACCCACCAGCGCACCGAAGGGGCGATCCGTTCGCGGCTGATGAAGCTCGGGAAACTGGCACCGCCCGGCGTCGGTTAGTGGCCGTTGGACCCGTTGCCGTGAGCCGAAACAAACGGTTCGAGCACGGCGATGACTTTTTCCTGCTGGCGGCGGGGGAGATTGGATGCGGCCTCGAAGAGGGCTTGCAGCTTGCCCTTGGCGGCCTGGCGTTTGGGCTTGATCGGTTCGACGCCGAGAATCTCATCGACGCTCACGCCGAAAGCCTTGGCCAAGCCGGGCAGAATCTCGCCGCGCGGCGGCGTGCCCTTGAGTTCCCAAAAGGCGATGACGGAGGGAGCGACGCCGAGCATCTGGGCAAGCTGCACTTGCGTTAGGCCAGCGGCCTGACGCAGGGCAACGAAGCGTTTAGCCAGCGGGGGACGTTCGCGGGATGGATCGGATTTGCGCATGGGCGCATTGTAACCGCGGTTTTGAAAACCTTGGCCTGTCGTAGCGGAATGAGCTTGCATAAAACTCAGTATAGTGAGAAACAGTGTGCATGTCACTCGCTATGCCAAGAAATGTAAAAACGCGCTTGACGGCTTCGCAGCAAGGCGGGGCCGCGCCAACCGCCCACGATCCCACCGAAACCCTCGCCCTGATCGACGCCGCCGTTGCTGCGGCCAAAGAGGCCGCGCACGCCTGCCGCAACGAGGCGGCGCGGGAGTGCTTCGAGTTCGCCCTCGCGTTGCTGCGGGAAAGCTGGATCGCGGAAAGTGGGCAGACGCCCAGGGGCGCGGAAGGGGTCATCGCCGATGTGAAATGGGGCCTGCGGCTGATCGCCGCCGTGTTCGATAAGGAGGGCAAATAACATGGCTCGCATCCCCGAGGAGTTGATTGAGCGGATCAAGCGGGAGGTTCCCGTGGCCGACCTGTGCCGGGAATACGGCATCGAGTTGAAACCCAAGGGCAAGGATCACTTCGCCTCGTGCCCGTGGCACGAGGACAGCGATCCGTCGTTCTCGGTGACGCCGGGCAAGAACCTCTGGAACTGCCTGGGCGGATGTGGCGGCGGGGACAACATCCAACTCGTGATGCGCTGCGAGAAGATCAGCTTCCGCCGGGCGGCGGAAAAGCTGGCGGCGCGGCTGGGGCTTGCGCCCCAAGCCGCCGCCATCACGACGCGGGTTGGCACCGCGCATGAAATCCTCGCGGCACCCGGCGACAGCCTCACCGACGCCCAATTGATGGGCATCGTGGCCGACTTCTATCACCAGACGTTTTTGAATCAGCCGCAGGCGATGCAGTATTTACAAAAGCGCAAATGCTTCCATCCGGAGGCGGTGAAGCGGTTCCGGATTGGCTACGCCAACCGGACGCTCGGCTACCGCGTGCCGACGACCACGGCGGCGGGCCGCGAGTTGAAAGAGCGGCTGCAGAAGTTGGGCATCTTGCGCAAGGAAACCGGCCACGAGCACTTGAACGGCAGCGTCGTGTTCCCGATCTGCATGCGCCCGTCCGGCTCGGACAACGCGGTGCCGGTGCAGGTTTACGGCCGCAAGATCACCGACGGGTTGCGCAAGGGAACGCCGTTGCATCTTTACCTCGAACAGCCGAAACGCGGGCTGTGGAATCCTGAATCGGTCATGCCCGGCGGCGAGTTGATCCTGTGCGAGGCGGTGCTTGATGCGCTGACGTTTTGGTGTGCGGGGTTCCGCAACGTGACCTGCACGTTCGGAGCGAACGGCATGAACGAAGACCTGTGGGCCTTGATCCACGACAAGCGGCCGCGCTGGATCATCTGCGCCCAGGACAACGACAAGGCGGGCAATGACGCGGTTGAAAAACTCGCCCCGCGCCTCGCGGAACTCGGCATCGGCGTGAAGCGCGTTGCGCTTCCGCCGGGCGTGGATGTGAACGCCTACGCCTGCCAGAGCGCGGACGCTTCGCGTGCGCTCGCCTGCCTGCTCGAAGAGGCGGCGGTGATCGTGGCTCACGCCACGACCGCAGCGGCTGAACAGACGGAGCAGCTAAAGGAAAAAGCAGCAGCAGCAGCCCCGGAGCCCGCACCAACCCTTGATCCGCAGCCAATCACCAAACCCGAGCAGCCGCCAGCAGCTTTATCTTTAGCCGCTGAATCCCCAGCCGCTTCTTCCTCCGCGCCCTCCGCGTCTCCGCGTGAGATCATCCCCGAGCAGCGCGGCGAAGACCTGTTCTTCAAGATCGGAGATCGTGAATACCGGGTTCGAGGCTTGGCGAAAAATACGAGCTTCGACGCTTTGAAAATCAACCTCCGCGTCCGGCTCGATGATGACCGTTATCATCAAGACAACGTGGACATGGCCCGCGCCAAAGAGCGCGAGCACTTCGCGCGGGTGGCCGCGCTCGAAGCCTCACTCAAAGAAGACGTGATCAAACGCGACTTGTCGCGCCTGTTGCTCAAGCTCGAAGAACTCCAGGAGGAGAGCATCCGCCGGGCTTTGCAGCCCCGGCAACCGGAAATCCCCGGCATGAGCGAGGAGGAACGCAACGAAGCACTGGCCTTGCTGCGCGATCCGAAGTTGCTCGACCGCATCCTTGCCGACTTCGACGCCTGCGGCGTCGTGGGCGAGGACACCAACAAACTCGTCGGCTATCTGGCCGCGCTCTCGCGCAAGTTCGACAAGCCGCTGGGCGTCATCATCCAGAGCACCAGCGCGGCGGGAAAGACGACGCTCATGGAAGCCGTGCTCTCGTTCATCCCGGAAGAGGAGCGCGTCAAATACTCCGCCATGACCGGGCAGGCCCTCTTCTACTTGGGGGAGGCCGACATCAAAAACAAGATCCTCGCCATCGCCGAGGAAGAGGGCGCGGAACGCGCCACCTATGCGCTCAAGCTGCTTCAAAGCGAAGGTGAACTGACCATCGCCAGCACGGGCAAGGACGCGACCACGGGCCGCTTGGTGACGGAAACCTACCACGTCGAAGGCCCGGCGATGATCTTCTTCACCACGACCTCGATTGAAATCGACGAGGAACTGGCCAACCGCTGCCTCACGTTGACCGTCGATGAAAGCCGCGAACAAACCCGGCGCATCCACGAGTTGCAGCGCGAGGAGGAAACCATCGAGGGCCACCTTAGAAAAGTCCGCGCCGCCGCGTTGCGACGGGCGCACCGCAACGCCCAGCGGCTGCTGGCCTCGATCCCGGTTCACAACCCGTTCGCCCGGCGGCTCACGTTCCCGGACGAAAACACCCGGCTGCGCCGCGATCAGAAAAAATACCTGACCTTGATCCGCGCCATCGCGCTTCTCCACCAGCACCAGCGGCCGCGCCGGAAAGTCGATGGCGTCGAGCACGTCGAAGTGACCCTCGACGACATCGCAGAAGCCAACCGCTTGGCGGGCGAAGTGCTGGGCCGTTCCCTCGATGAAATGCCGCCGCAAACCCGTTCGTTCCTCAACGCCATCCTCGCCGCCGTGCGGCGCGTCTGCGCGGAAAAGCAGATCGAGCAACGCAGCTACCGCTTCACGCAACGCGACGTGCGCGGCTGGACCAACGCCAGCCCGCAGCAAGTCAAGCGTCACCTCGCCAAGCTCGTTGACCTCGAATACGCGCTGATCCATCGGGGCGGGCGCGGGCAATCCTTCGTCTATGAACTGCTTTACTCCGGCGAAGGCGAGGAGGGTGGCAAGTTCGTCATGGGTCTGATCGACCCCGCGACCTTGGCCTATGAAGACAACCGGGACATGCTAAACGGGCACCGGGACACCCCAGGTTCACCCCAAGTTCAGGGGTTGGACACGGGCGGTTCACACGCTCAAAACGGCTCGCACCCCAGCAAACAAGAGCCTTCCGAGCCGAAGCGAGAAGTGAAACCCCCAAACGCACGACTGGGGAAAAAGAAAAACGGGGGGGCGTCGTAATCGTATGCCCAAGAAAGGCACCCACACCCCGCGCTCGCCAATCAGCGATCCGGGCGACCCGCACGGCTGGCACGCCATGACCGAATCGTTCCTCGAATGGATGGGCATCCAAAACTACTCGCCCAAGACTGTCGAGAACCGCCGCTCGTATCTGCGTTACTTCGTCGAGTGGTGTCAGGAACGCGGCCTGCATCAGCCAATGGAGATCACCAAGCCGATCCTCGAACGCTACCAGCGCCATCTGTTCCACCACCGCAAACGCGACGGCCTGCCGATGTCGGCCCGCTCCATGCACTCGCGCCTGGTGCCAATCCGCGCGTTCTTCAAATGGGCCGCGAGGAACAACCGCGTCCTCTACAACCCCGCTTCCGAAATCGACCTGCCGCGTTTGGAAAAGCGGCTCCCCAAGCACATCCTCAACGCGGCGGAAGTGGAAACCATCATGGCCCTGCCCAACCTCGCCGACCCGCTCGGGTTGCGCGACCGCGCCATGCTCGAAACGTTCTACTCCACCGGAATGCGCCGCAGCGAACTGGCCCACCTTCACCTTGGCGACATCGATGACGACCGGGGAACCGTGATGGTGCGCCAAGGCAAATGCCGCAAGGATCGGATGATCCCCATTGGCGACCGCGCCCTTGCCTGGATACGCCGCTACACCGAAGAAGTCCGCCCCGGCCTCGTCCGGGAGCCGGACGACGGCACGCTCTTTTTGACGAACCTCTTCGAGGCGTTCACCCCGAACCGACTCACCCAGCTTGTCCGCGAATACATCGACGCCGCCGATCTGGGCAAACGCGGAAGCTGCCATCTGCTCCGCCACACCTGCGCCACCTTGATGTTGGAAGGCGGAGCCGACACCCGGTTCATCCAGCAACTCCTGGGTCACGCCGAACTGAGCACCACCCAGATTTACACCCAAGTCAGCATCCAGCAGTTGAAGCAGGTTCATTCGGCGACCCATCCCGCCAAGCTCGAAAAACCTCCCCAGCCGCCCCGAGCCAAACGCAACGGCACGGCCTGATCCTCGCCGCGATCCGCGCTCGCGTTCTTCTTTTTTAGCTGCTTAATTAGCTGCTGAATGATCGGCGCAGCTAAAAAGAAAAGCATCTCCCCTCCTGGCCTGTCGGCCCTGTGGTCGATCCTGCTTCTGGTCGTAGCCCTCTGTTTACCCGAAACTCGCGTCTGGGGTTTTGCGATTACGCCCCAACCCGCATCGGGCGTTTTTGAGTCCGTAACTCCTTCATCCGTCGGGGGAAATTACGACGGCTATCGGCTACGACGCGTCGGACTCCCTCCATGCCGCAAGGGGAATATCGAATCCAGTTCCCTCTACAATGGCCCGCGTCGTAGATGCCCGTTTCGTGAATAGCCCAGGGCTAGGCGGGCCTGGAATTGCTGATGTCTTCGTGACGGCAGCCAGCGACATTCGTGGAATTACGACATCTCAAGGGCTTGCGAGCCGACTGACTTTGCTCGACAACGCTGGCAACTTGCGACAGGGACCATTCGGCGTCATTGAATTCAGCACCCCAGCAAGCGGTGTTGCATCGCCGGTTTTCCGAAATAACCCCGGCTTCATGCAAGGCGGCCTTACAGGTGGAGGTGCGAGAGAATTTGTGCTCCCCAACATGCCTGTCAATCAACTTCAAGGCGTTACAACGCGCATCGTCCCATGAGCGAGGAACCCAGAGCCAAAGACTGCTTAGAGGGCAACGAAGGTCAAAAATTTGCGAAAAACAATCTCGTCCAAGTTCAAGTTGACGATGTGAATTGGAGAGTTCTGCATCGCAATCCAAAGACAGGGGAGTATTGGGAAGAGTCCTTTCCCGAATCTGAATTGCACGGAGGTGGGCCACCAGTCTTCAAAAAGATCTCCGAGGAAGAGGCAAAGCGAAAATTCGATATGAGCTAAATGAACCACATCGTCCTATGCCTGCTGACGCTGCTTTTTTCGCTGAGCGGCCCGGCGATGGGGGGATACAGCGATTTTTGGCAGTCCTCCATTGCCGCAAAGACGACACCGGGAGTGCGGCTTTCCGAAAAGGGACTCAATCTCGTCGATAATCATCTCGCGCAATTTGGAGATGACGCTGGCAATGCAGCGATGATGCAGCGTTTGCGAACAGCACAAGCCAATGGACAGAAGGTCACAGGTGCTGATGCGAATTTCTATCTGCATGAAGCATCTGAGGCCACGATGATGGGACGTGGAATGAGTTATGATGCTGCGCACGCGGCGGCCCTACAGAAATATAACGTGTCTCCATTCAGTCTTTATCACCCGGAAGTAATCCAAGCTAATCCTGGAATCTTCGGAACCGGCTTCAAAAACTATTGGGGACTTGGCCAATGAGGCGGGTTGATCTCGGGAAATACCGCAAAGCGCGAATCTGGCTCAATGAATTGCCCGATGCCAGTTGTCCGACTGGAGTGACTCAAGAAATCAGTGTTTCGGCAAAAGGCGAATCCGTGATGGCTAAACGAGCAGCCGTAGAAGTCTTCGTTCCGCTTGGCCCACGTTCAATGTATGGATTGCTTGGTGGGGAGTTCACGCCATCAACTACCGGGCAACTCAACGTGACGATCATATCCAGTGCCGCCAATGGAAAATCATTGTCCGAATCCTTAGCGAGTTCATCCGATCAAGTCCGGGTTGGTCTTCCTAGAGAGTATTGCGAAGCGGTGAAAGAAGGCATCCGTTTGGCTCAAGCCGAATTATCACCCGCGTCAGGAGAGCTTGTTATTAACTATGCCGCGCACGGTGAAATTGGTTCCTGTGCGGCTGTTTTCAAGCACTTAGCCGCCGTGCTGGTAAGGTTAGTCAACTCGAAAAGCCTCAATTTGACAGATGACGAAATTGCATCGTTTTTCCGCAGAGCTTTGCTGAAAATCCAACGCTTCAACGTGAATCCACGTCTCCCCGCTGTCGCGTGTAGCGACGAACGCCAAACCCTCGTCAACCGCCGATGCGCCGCACTGGCACGCTGCCTGCTGATGGGGCGAGGGAGTGCGGCTTCGCCGATGTGATCGAAATCGCCCCGCAGGCATCGCGCCAGTGCTCGTGCCTTGGTTGTTCAACGGCGGTCGCTAGTCTGGCCCGTCACGTCATCTGCTCGGGGGCGCTCGTTCCTCGCAGACCCCGGCACATGCCGCGCCGTGCCAGCCGCTCCCTTGGCTGTGCCGTAGCCGCCCGTCGGCTGCTCCCTCTGTTTATCAGTGGGGTCAGATAACATGAAAAGCGTTGGATATGCTAGGCTGAGCTAAGCCGCACAGCGATGAAGCGGTGCGGGAACCAAGGAGACAACGCATCATGAACTATACTGGAGTGGATTGGCATAAACGTTATTCGGTATGTTACACGGTTAATAGCGAAGGCAAGCGCTTGAAAGAACAGAAGATTGAGGGCAATCGTCCAGAGCTCTTTGCCCAATACTTTGGTTCGCTGGAGGGTCCGCATCACGTGGTGCACGAGGCCTGCTGGAACTGGCCCAAATTACACGAAGTGCTTGAGAAGATGGAAGGCATGGAGGAAGTGGTGCTGGCCCATCCGCACAAAACTCGCCTGATTGCCGATGCTCAAATCAAAACCGATCGGTTGGACGCCAAAGCCCTGGCCACGCTTCTAGGAGGGCAGTTGGTCGCTCGGGTTCATGTCCCGGAAAGGCCGGCCCGCCAACGCAAGCTGCTGCTGCGACAGAGACTTCAACTGGCCCCGCTGCGCACCATGATCCGCAACCGCATTCATGTCATTGTGGATCGACAGCATTAGTTGGCCTTGCCCCAGTGCTCGGATCTTTTTGGGGTCAAGGGCTTGAGTGCCTTACGCACGGCCAAGCTGGGCGAGCAGGATCGTCAACTGCTGGATGATGAGTTGGCCTTGCACGATCTTTGTAATCGTCACCCAGAGCACCCCCTTGACGTAATAAGGATGGAAGAGGCGTAGGTGTCGTAGGTAGGTGGCTACGACCCCTACGAGGATTAGGCGGCTTGGGCGGTGGTGATTTTAAGTTCCCGCGCCAAGGCCTGGGGTGTGAGCAGGTGGACGTTGTGGTTGGTGGCCTCGGGCAATCGGGTCAGGAGTTGCCAGATTTTGTTTTGAGGAGTTTTTGTTTTTCCTCGTCGGAGAGGGAGGATTTTTGCACGGCGGCACTGGCGGCGGCGGGGTCATTTTTCATCCAGCGTGAAAGAATGGAACGGACCTGGCTTTTTCGATCATTTTCGTTGCCCATCGTTTCTGCCCACAGGTAGGCCCCTTCAGGATCTGATTTGGCGACCTGATTGGTGAAACTGCGTACGGCTGAGTCTCTGGACTCGCCCGCCGGCAGGCTTTCCAGCCAGGCAGAGGCTTTGTAGGGATCGTTCCGGCTCCATTGGTTGGCGATGTTGGAGTAGGCGTCCTTTTTTTGTTTGCTTTCGGGAAGAGGTCCCAACCATTTGACGGCGGCGGCGGGGTCATGGTTGGCCCAGTTGGAGGCGACGGATTGAATCGCACTGTTTTTTGCCTCTCCCTCCGGCATGCTGGAGACATAGGCGGCCGCCTTTTGAGGATCGTTGGAGGACCATTGGGCCAGGGTGCCGGACAAGGCGCGATTTTTGGCCTCGCCCTCGGGGAGCTGTCCTGCCCATGCCAGTGCTTTGGCCGGGTCGCTCTGAGCCCAGTTGGAGGCGAGGTTGGAGATGAAGTTGTTTTGAGTGTCTCTGGCAGGAAGTTTTCGCGCGAAAGCGGCGGCGGACTCGGGGTCGTTGCGGGCCCACTCGTAGGATAGACCGTTGGCGATTTGGAACTTGTTCTCGCTGTCGGGTTGGTTCGTGATCCAAGTCACAGCGGCTTTGAAGTCGTTGTTGGCCCATTGACTGACGACGTTGCGCAGGAAATTGTTTTTACCATTCCCATCCTCAAGGCTGAGCCCGTAGTTCAGGGCGGCTTTGGGATCTGTCCTGGCCCATTGATAGGAAATGGATTGGAGAGCGGAGTCACGTGCGCCCGGCTGAGCGACCTTGTTCACCCAAGCGAGGGCGGCCTGGACGTCGATGCTTGCCCATTGTCCGGCAATCGAACTGATGGAACGTGATTTGGAGCTACCCTCGGGGAGTTTTTCCACATAAGCAGCAGCAGCTTGGGGGTCGTTGCGTGACCAATGGGACAGGGCCTGGGAGATGGCGTTGTTGCGGCTTTCCGAGGCGGGGAGTTGGTTGGCCCAGGTAAGGGCGGCTTGGGCGTCGCGTTGTGACCATTGACTGATCAGACTATGGACCATTTCATTTTTGCGTCCGGATTCCGGCAGGGTTTCCAGTAGGTGGCAGCGGCCTGGGGGTCGCTGGAGGCCCAGGTGCTCAGAATCGTTTTGTTGGGCCCGGATTTTATCCTGCCCCTCCGGGAGTTGATTCAGCCAGGCCAAAGCGGAATTCCGGTCTTTGTAGGACCATTGTGAAACCACGCCTTGCAGGGCATTGATCCGGGTTTCCCCGGCGGGGAGTTGGAGGGCCGCAGCGGCGGCGGCGTTGGGGTCATTCGAAGCCCAGCGGCTGAAGAGTTGGGAATACATCCAGGGGTTTTCTTTGGTATTTTGCTGGAGTGCCAACTCCAAGGCTCGCTTGGGATCGGTATCGGCGAGTTGTCCCAGAACACTTTGCAATGCGATATTTCGTTTTTCTTCCGAATCCAGTTGTTTGGCGGCACTGAGCGCGGCATCGAGGTTATTGGAGGCCATGGCACCAAAGACACTGCCCAGCATGGTGTGCATGAAATGGCGATCGGTGGTTATTTCAGCAAAGGCCAGAGCGGCCTTGGGATCAAGCTCTGCCCAGCGTCCCATGAGAATGCCACTGGCTTGATAACGCTCCATGCCCAGACCCATGCCTTCGAGTTCCTTCAAAACGTTGGGCATGTCGCCAGCCTCCAGGGAGTCGGCATAGAGATAAAGTTTCTTCATCTTGCGGTAGGAAGTGCTCTCTCCCTTGAGAAGTTGGTCAAGGGAGCCGGATGTCTTATCCCCGGAAGGATCAGAGTCCGGGGCGGGAGCAGCGGTGGTGATGTTGCTGGCGGAGCCGGAGGGGTTGCGTTCTGCCGGGGTCTCCGAGGTGGACGAGGGCGGGGGCATGTTCGTGGATGCTGCCGGGGTGGATGGAGACAGGGCATGATGTCCCACCCAATAGCCAAGACCTAATGAGCCGATGCTGGTGCCCGCCCAGGCAATGATCCATTTCTTCATGGTTATTCTTATGACTAGCATAGTTGAGGGAGGGATCGGTAGGAAAAAGATTGGGTTTCCAAGGGCTCCGGTTTAATTTATCGGCGTGTCTCTCATCCAAGAACTCTGTGAACGGGCCCGCCAAAGCGGGGTGGAGAACGCGGGGCTCGCCTTGGAATGTCTGGAACAGGCCCGATTCCAACAACATTCCATGGTTGCCGCCGTGCTGGGATTGGATGGGTTGGATGAGACCCAATTTTTGGGTTCGCTGAGTTCCTGGCTGGGCTTACCCTGGTGGGATCAGGCGGCCTTGGAGATTCCAGCTTCATTGCGCATCCGGTTCCCGGCCCGCGTGGCTTTGCGTCATCAACTTCTACCCGTCGCAGAGGATGAAAAAGCTTTCTGGGTATTGACCTACGATCCTTTTGATTTGGTGGCCAAGCAGGTGGCCTCTCAAGCCATTTCGGACAAACCCATCCACTGGATGATGTCCACGCGGCGCAGAATTTTACAGGCCCTGCGCCAGGGATATGGGGTGGGGGCGGAGACCTTTGAGCAAATCCTGGAGGGACGCGAGGTGGATGAGGCACTCCAGGAAATCCAGCAGGAGGTCAACGTGCTGGACCAGGATGACTCCGAAGCCTCGGTGGTGAAGTTTGTCAATCAGATCATGCGCGAGGCTCTGGAGCAAAACGCCACGGATATTCATGTGGAACCCTTGGCTGATGATCTCCAAATCCGTTACCGCATTGACGGGGTGCTGCATGAGGTGCCCGTGCCCTCACGGATCAAGCTTTTGCAGGCTTCGGTGCTTTCCCGCATCAAAATCATGGCCCATCTGGACATAGCGGAGAGACGTTTGCCGCAGGATGGTCGCATCAATCTGGAACTGGAAGGCCAGCAGATTGATGTGCGTGTGGCCACCATACCCTCCGTCAGCGGAGAAAGCGTGAGTCTGCGTTTGTTGGGACAGCAGAAGTTCGAGTTTGCCCGCTTGGGCTTGGACCCGGTTTCTGATGCCAGAATTCGTCAACTCCTAGCCATGCCCAATGGAATCGTGCTGGTAACGGGACCCACGGGTTGCGGTAAATCAACGTCACTCTACACATTCCTCTCCACCTTGAATACAAAAGACCGACGGATTGTCACCATCGAAGATCCGGTGGAGCATAAGTTGGATGGAGTGATCCAAATCGCAGTCAAACCTGACATCGAGTTAACCTTCGCCGTAGGCTTGCGGAGTATCTTGCGGGGTGATCCCAATGTGATCATGGTGGGGGAGATGCGGGACTTTGAGACAGCCGAGATCGCGGTGCGGGCCGCCTTGACGGGACACCTGGTCTTCAGCACCCTGCACACCAACGACGCCATCGGCGGGATCACTCGTTTGATTGACATGGGGGTGGAACCTTTTTTGGTGGGCTCCGCCGTGCGGGCCTTCATTGCTCAAAGGTTGGTGCGCCGACTGTGTCCGCACTGCCGCGTTCCCGCCTCGCATCCGATTGCCTATTTGAAGGAAATCGGCTTCCCCCTGGAAAAGGCGGGCTCCATCTATCAGGCCGGAGGTTGTGAACATTGTCGGAACACAGGTTACACCGGACGCACCGCAATCTATGAGATTTGCATGGTATCCAATCGCATGTCGGACCTGATCACGCAACGCAAGCCCGGAACCGTGCTGCGACCCCTGGCCTTGGAAGAGGGCATGGTGCCTCTAAGAACCTATGGATTTGCCAAAGTGGTGGCGGGCGTCACCACGGTGGAGGAAGTCGTTCGGGTCACAGCCTCTGATGTGGAAGTTCAGGACGAATAAGGATTCCCTCCCATGCCTTGGTACCATTATGAAGTAGTCGGCTCCGGGGGCCGCAAAAACCTGGGTGAGATGGAGGCGGCCAGTCGCGGAGAGGTCTTCCGCAAACTGGAACAGGAAGGCTGGCAACTGGTTTCCCTCCATGAAAAAGAAATCAAGGCCACGCTCACCCCGGTCAAGGTCAACCCACGAAATTTACCAGCCTCTGCGGAGTCCCTGATTCTGAGCCGTGCCCAGATCATTGTTTTTACTGAAGAACTAAGCGATCTTTTACAGGCCGGGCTGCAATTGGAACCCGCCTTGCGCTCCATGGAACGTCGCAATGAACTGGGTGTTCTGAAGAATGTGGTGGTTGCTCTCCGGGAAAAAGTCGTGGAAGGCATCAGTTTTTCCGCTGCCCTCAGATCGGTTTCCCACAGTTTTGGCGAACTCTATTGCAACATGGTGTTGGCCGGGGAATTGAGTGGAACTTTGCCCAGTATTTTAAAAAGGCAGGCGGATTATTTAAAAACCTTGGACGAACTGCAAAGCCGGGTCGTGCAGGCTCTGATTTATCCCAGTGTTATTATTGCCTCCGCCATTGCGCTGATGGTGGTGGTCATGACCCATCTCGTGCCCCAACTGACCAAGCTGCTCTCAGAGACGGGCAAAGCCATGCCCTTGCCGACCCGTATCCTCATCGGATTCAGTGATTTTATCAGCAACTACGGACTGATACTGCTGGGATTTGGCTTGGCGATCGCCGTCGGCTTGGCCTGGTTGGTGCAAAAGCCGGAAGGCCGTTTGTGGTGGGATGAGAAAAAACTCAAAATCCCGCTTTTTGGTTCTGTGATAGCTGCCCGGTATTATGCTCAGTTTTCGCAAACTCTGGCCAATTTGGTTTCCAACGGAATCCCTTTGCTCAATGCCCTTAAATTGATGCAGCCAGCCACGCCTAATTTATTTTTCCGCTTTCTTCTGTTGCGGGTGGTGGACGTGGTGGGGGAGGGGGGCAGTTTTTCCCGTGCCTTGAAAGGAGTGGGGCATTTCCCGCCTCTGTTTATCGACATGGTTTCGGTGGGAGAACAAACAGGAGACATGGGGGCGGCGCTGGAAAAAGTGGCTATTCGTTATGATCGTGAATTAACCCGTCGGATTTTGCGCCTGACCGCCCTGATTCAGCCCGTCATCATTGTGTGTATGGCACTTATGGTGGGACTGGTGGCCTATGCCATGATCAGCGGCATCTTTCAGACCATCTCAGGTTTGAGGCTGAAGTAAGAGCCACACGTTTTGACAGTCAGTGGCCTTCAGATGTTGTTCCGTAAGCGCCACTTCAAACGCGATTCGATATTGAGTTTGGAATGTCTTGGGCTTTTCTCCCCGGCCAGGACGATGAGCAGCAGGGCCAGCAGCAAACCATTGCGAACAGGCCAAGGCAGCCAGGCTTCGATGGCTGTGGAGGCTTTTCCAAAACATGTGCAAGGCACGCTGGTTCCATGCAGTTCCTGCTGAAATAAGATGAAGCTAAAGCCTAAGATCATCACCAGAAGAATCCAAGCCGCGGCGCGTCTCCATCCAGGAAAGCAAAGCGCGCAAGCCAGGACCCATTCCAGGCTGATAACACTCCAGACGCCCCAATAAGCAAGGGATCCGGAGGCCAGGGACATCTCCACCCAAGAGTCAAAAAATGTCGCCGGATCCAAGGTCTTCATGAAAGCCGAAAAGCCAAAGACCGCAGCGCAAAGGAGAGCGCAGGTTGTCACCCCTTTTTTTTTCATGGGGTGGTGTTCTCCGACAAGGACAAAGACACCTTGGGGAAACCCAGGCGTCGCAGCCTTTTTGCCAATAGCCAGCCTTCACCGCGCTGACTGGGCTCAGCGTGAATGAGAATATGTTCCCTGCCCGTGTAACGTTCCCAGATTTGATCCAGGCTCGGCTCCAATTCGGATAAGGAGATGGGCACGGACACTCCATTGAGCTGGCTTTCCCGGCTGGAGGAAAGCACCAGGGGCAGGACAGGGGAATCATCAACAGACACAAGGGAATCTGTGATGTGGATGGTGGAGAGTTGTAACAAAGTTTCCCGTTGGGGATGGAAATAGGAGAGGAGTCCGGCGATCAGGGTGACGACAAGGAGCAGGGCCATCATGTCCCTATAAGGTTGGGTTCTCATTTCAGGTTGGAGATGAGTCGAATTTTTTTGGTCAAGATTTGGTCCTTGGATTTGCGGAAGGTCAACTCCGCCCAGCCCTCGGAGGCTCCCGTTTTATCCGGGGTGATGCGGAGATACCAAACGCCGGGATCTTTTCCTTGATCAAGCACGGCGCGGTAAGCACCTTGAAGTTTGGGTTGGGGGTCAGGCTGCCAGAGAGGATCGTGTATCTTGATTTCCACGCTTTGAGCTTCCCGTCTTTCCTGCCAAAGGAGAAGAGCAGGGAGGACGCTGACTTGCGGGGTCAATTCCAGATGGACTCTCAAAGTGGTTTGTTGAACGGAGAGTTTCCCTCCCTCGATTCGATCGGTGGCGACCTGAAGTCTGACCGTCTGGCTGCCTTCACGATTGCGGGCGTCATAACTCAGATCCAGCAGGGCCTCCGAATCCGGCGGCACAAGCAGAGGCAAAGGGGTTATCACGTGCAAACAATCACAGGAAGCTTTGGCGGAGAGCACCCGCAGGGGGGAGGCTCCGGTGTTTTTCACCAGGAAGTTCAGACGGAGGGTTTCTTGTCCAGGTTGAGCTTTGAGGGCCACTTTCTCATACTTCCAGACCAGCTCGGCGGAGAGCCGGGAGCCGGGAAAAAGGTTCAGGACCAGAGTTGTGATCAGGATCAGAATCAAAGATGGGCATGGGGAGATTGGATTTTTCATAGCTTCCTTTGGGTAAGCTGCGTTTTTGTCCGGGTTGGGAGGTAGTTGGATTTGATAATATCTAACATTTAGCCAACAGATTAAAAAAACCGCAAGTTATTCACAATGATCGTCAAAAATGACCAGGAATGTCTTGATCTTGTCACATGGCACAGCTTCGCTTGCTCTAACAAATGAAATCTTATCCGTCCTTCCTCGAAATTTTTTTGGCACCCGCGGAGGTGTTGGCCTGCGTGGTTTGTTTTATGGATTGGTTCCGACCGTATTGACGGTTGTTGTGCTGATGCATCTGATCGGCTCGGAACCTGTGGAGGTCTGGAACTCGGTGGACATCGGTCCAGTGACACCTGCGGGTGGCAGCAGTTATGAAGAATCGACGGACCGTTTCACTCTTCAGGGTTCAGGCTCGGATATTTGGGGGACCGGAGATGCCTTTCATTTTGTCCATCAATCCCTGGAGGGGGATGGGGCATTGACGGTGCTGGTGGAATCCCTGCAAAACACGCACGCTTGGGCCAAGGCGGGATTGATGTTCCGGGATGGATCGGAAGTTGGGGCGGTGAATGCCGCTTTGTTCGTGACTCCGGGCAACGGGATCACTTTTCAACGTCGTCGTATCAGCGGGGCCTCCACCGTCAGCACCTCAATCTCCGGGCTACAGGCACCGCGTTGGCTTAAACTGGAGCGTCGCGGCTCCGTGGTGGCGGCTTTTTATTCCACGGACGGGGAGGATTGGACCTTGATCGGGACAGATACCCTGCTGTTTCCGCAAAGCGTTCTGGGCGGGCTGGCGGTGACCAGTCATGCCAACGGGCAGATAAGCACGGCGGAGTTCCGGGATCTGCGCTGGGATACGACAGCAGGGCAACCATTGCCGGAAGAGGCTTGGCGGTCGGGGGATGTCGGCGCACCCGCGCAGCCGGGGCTGACGGATTATGAGAACGGGGCTTTCACGATCAGAGGTTCGGGCAACGATATCTGGGGAACGCGGGACAACTTCCATTTTGTCAGTCAGCGACTGGAGGGTGAGGGGCAAATCATCGCCCGGATTGAAAGCCAGCAGAACACGGATTTGTGGGCCAAGACGGGTTTGATGTTGCGGGTTGGGCGAGAGGACTCTGCGCGTAACGTAGGACTTTTTCTTACACCCGGTCATGGGGTGGTCATGCAAAACAGGTCTGTCACCGGGGGGACGACGCAGAGCAAGTCCGTGGCTCCAGCCATGATCTCTCCCTGGCTGCGTTTGGATCGTTATGCCGGGCGGGTGGACGCCTATCTTTCATCAGACGGCTTGGTCTGGACCTGGGTTCACTCGGTGGATTTCCCCGCGGAAGAAGCCCTGGAGATGGGTTTGGCCGTGTGCAGTCATGCTCCGGTCCTGAGCCGCAGTGTGTTGGATTCCGTGAGCATCCGTCGGGATGGCCGGGTGCGTGGGCTTCTGGGCCATTACTATGACGATTCAAACTTTGGCAGCCCGGTGGCCGAACGACTGGATGGGAATATTCGCTTTGACTGGAAAAATTTGGCTCCGCTTCCGGGCATGGGTGCCGACACCTTTTCCATTCGTTGGCAGGGGCGGGTGGTTCCGCAATTTTCGGAGACCTACACCTTCAGCACCGTGTCGGATGATGGGGTGCGTCTGCGGGTCGATGGGCAGTTGTTGATTGATGACTGGACCAGTCATGCCGCCACCCGACGTTCTGGCAGCATCAGTTTGGAGGCCGGGCAGAAGTATGAAATTGAGCTGGAATATTTTGAGGCCAGAGGGAATGCCTCCGTCAGTTTGCTCTGGGCCTCTGCCAGTCGGAGTGAGGAAGTGATTCCCCCGGATCGTTTGTTGCCACCGCCCATGGATAGTGATGGGGATGGCTTGCTGGATGAGGTGGAGGAATTTCACGGACTCAACCCGAGAGATCCGGCGGATGCCTTGGCGGATGCGGATGGGGACGGCTTGAGCAATGCCCAAGAGATTGAGGCGGGCACGAAGTTGGATGTGGCGGACACGGATGGCGACACGATACCGGATGGATGGGAGCGTTCCCATGGGTTGAATCCCCTGAACCCCCAAGACGCCCTTCTGGACATGGATGGGGATGGCTTGAGCAATCTTCAGGAATATCAACTGGGCACGGATCCCAGAAGCAGGCACTCGGATGAGGATGGACTTGAGGACGGGCGCGGTCGTTCCGGCCTGGTGCTGTGGGAACGCTGGAGTGAGCAGGAAATCATAAGCAATCAAATTCAAGATTTCCGTCGTTACGGTAAATACCCGCAGTCGCCCAACGAGAGGCGTTATCTTTCACAATTTGAAATACCGCCTGCAACCAGCCGCGTTGGACGGGAAGCCGGATGAGAGCCTGGGTGGTGGCACCGGAGAGCGGGGATTACCGGTTTTTTGTAACGGGGGAATATCGGGTGGAACTGTTCTTCAGTCCCGATGAGGGAAGTCTGAATAAGAAACGGATTTGTTATGTGGATGGCTGGGCCGCCTACAACGATTGGTTCTACAAAACACATCTAAAATCTGCTGTCATACGTCTGGAGGCAGGTCAACGTTACTATCTGGAAGTTTTGGCCAAATCGGAGGGGCAGCGTAACTTGGCCCAGGTCGGCTGGACCACGCCGAGTCAAGGCACCCCGTCCCTGATCCCTTCCTCCCAGTTGATCGCCTTCGGAGCGGAGGATGATGCGGACGACGATCTCATGGCGGATGCCTGGGAGCAGGAGCATTTTGGAAATTTGGAAGCACCTCCGCAACAGGATCCTGATCAGGACGGGTTGACCAACCTTCAGGAATTCCGTAACAGTCTGAACCCATCGCTTTCTGACAGTGACGGCAACGGAAGGAGTGATGCGGGTGAGGTCACGGGTCATCTGACCTATGACGTGTGGCTGGATCAAAGCTCCAGCACGGCTCAGGCCTTTCTTAACAGCCCGGGCTATCAGCAGGCACCCAGGCTCCGTCTGTTGGTGGGAAGTGGCAATGAGCCGGGCACTCTGCAAAGAAATTACATCGGCATTCTGCGTGGTTATCTGGTGCCTGCCACCACGGGAACCTATAAGTTCGAACTGCGTAACGCGCGGGATAACTTTGCCCTGTATCTCAGCACCGGGGAGTCACCTGAAAACAAACAACTCCTTACCACCAAGACTTATCAGCAAATTTCCCGCAGCCTTCAGGCCGGGCAGCGTTACTATGTTGAGTTGGTGCATAAAACGGCGGAACAACCCTACCCGGCCCAGCTTTACTGGGTCAAACCGGGCACCACGAGTTCTGTTCCGGTCGATCCGGTGGCCTTGCGGGCGCTGGATCAGCCGGGTCTGCCGCCTCAGGAGCCTCTGCCCAGCCCTGGGCTCGGGCGGACATCGCCGTCAACCGCGGTTGGACGGCCTATCCCAGTTCCTCCAAACTCGAAGAAGGGCTTCTCACCATGGATGTGGCGGCACTGAATTCCCGCCAGCACTCCGATGACATCCACTTGGTTTACCAGGAACTGGCTGGTGACGGCCAATTCACCGCGCGCTTTGTGGACATTCAGAGTTATCCCAGTGCAGCACATGCCGGGATCATGCTGCGTCAGAACCTGAGTCCCGGTTCGATTCTGGCCCGTCTGAGCACCAATCCTGCCCAACAGGTCGCTTTCGCCTGGCGTCCGGAGCAGGACGGTCGTATCAGCACGTCGCCTTTGGCGGCAAGAACAGGGGCTCACTGGCTGCGCTTGGTGCGCAAGCAGGGTTGGATCTACGCCTACACCTCCCAAAATGGAGTAAACTGGAACTGGTTGGGAGAGCAGCCTCTGGCTTTTGATGGACCTGTTCAGGTCGGACTCTTCGCGGGCAGCGGCTCGAACACCCAGATCTCACGCGCCCGATTTGATTCCATCAGCCTGCAAGCCGACAGTGACGGGGATGGTATTTTGGACGATGAAGAAGTCGGCCCTGGCGGCACGGACGACAGCGACGGGGATGGACTGAGCGATTACGAGGAAATCCGTTTCCTCTACAGCAATCCGACCCTGGCCGACCTCCAGGCACCGCGCAGTCTGGGCACCCTCAGTGGAGCCCAGGCCGTGCCAGCCATCGGCACCTGGTCCTCGGATGCTCAGGGCATTTACAACCTCGGTGTTCGTGGTGCCGTGGATTTCAGTGTCAACGTGACCGAGGCGGGCATTTACCGGCTGGCGGTGCAAGTCGCCCCCCGTATCAACCGGAGCTCGACACTATTTGGAATGTTCTGCCCTCCATCAATGGTCAGAGCCTGGAACGAATCCGCTACAATCTGGCCCTGGGTCAGACCGGCACTGCCTACGTTTACACCCCCTGGTTGCAGCCCGGCACCCACAGCGTCCGGCTCTACCTGGATAACGTTTCCATCTACCGCAGCCTCAACTTCAAGTCCCTCACCTTGGAGGCCATCGATGGGGTGGACCTCGACGGCAACGGCATCGACGACTGGCAGGAAGCCCGTCTGGCGGCTCAAAATGCGTTGAAGACCCAGTCCCCTGAAAGCCGCAGCTCCCCCTACTGCCTGGAAGGGGAAAGCAAATACTTTGAAGGTCTGCGGGTCGGCAGGGCAGGCGCGGCAGGGGGAGCCCTGACCACGGAACTTCCCGTCCAGCGTGGCGTGGGACAGGGCTGGTATGCCGAACTGCCCTTGGACGCCTCCGGCCCTGTCATCGCCCGTGCGGAACTGGAAAATGGCGGAAAGATTCTGGAAAAAACCGTGACCTGGACCCCCACCAACGTCCTTCTTGGGGAAACTCTCCGGATTCGCAAGGGAGACAGCCTCCTGCTCAGTGCCGCACCCACGGAGTCGAACTCCGGCCAGGCCAGCCTGGAGGTGCGTCAGGCGGAGGTCAGCGTGGCCACTTACCAGATTCAAGGTCAAGGCACCCAGGTTCACACCTTCAGTCAGTCAGGCACCCATCAGGTTCTGGCCAGCTACCAGGAAGCCGGTAACCCTCCTGTCACCGGCGTTCTGACCGTCGAGGTCAAGGAAGCCAGCTTCGCCGACCCCGACCCGGTCATCGCCCTCGGTTATTATCGTGATTGGCTCAACCCGGCACTCTCCCCGGAAGCCATTATTGAGGTGGACGGTCGCATGGAAGTGGTGGAACTTCCCACCCCGGCCACCGGCGGACGTAACTTCCGCCTCCGCGCGGATGCCGCCGAGCCCCGTGTCCTACTCGCCCGTTTGGATGACGGCACAGCCAACGGCCCCATCCTGGACCGGGCTGAAATCAAGGCCACCCGGGTAAGCTCCGGCATACAGACCGGGATCTATTATGTGGATCAGTTCGCGGACGGCAGCCAGCTTGTGGAAATGCGGGTGGTGCTCAGCAGTGTACCTGAGGACATCCGCCTGAAGTTCGACATCTTCGTGGCGGGCATCACTTTTGAGGACGGCAGCACGGTCAAATGGTTCACGGCGGAGGACTTCAATGATCAGGGCGAACTTAAAGTGCGCTTCATTAAAGCGGCCTCGGTCAAAAGCTCGGTCTGTCATCGTCTCTACATCTACCAGGGCAATACCTTGCTGGAGACCCGGACCAACTAAAAAGGAAATCGTTGAAACATGAAGACTGTTGAAAAAGGCCGTCATTGAACAAAATGCTTTGCACAGAAATCGGAAATAAAATCATGAGAAACAAAACATTCCTTGGACTGGGTCTGGCTCTGGGGTTGGGAGCCTTGGCCTTAGGGTCCCTTTGGTTATTCTCAGGCTTCGATCCCGCCCCATCTTCCCGGAGGGAGGTGTCGCAGGCGGGCTTGAAGATCAAGCCCGTGGCCGCAGCCCCTGTCCTGCCCATCCTGGTGCAGGGTGAGGCGGGTCCCCGTGCTCTGGCTCCGGCACCGAGTGCGCGGCAGGCACTTTTCCCTTCCAACCTCTCCTATGATGCGCGGCTGCGGGCCATCCATGCCTTGGGCACTCAGATCAGCCCCGCCGAACGAACCCTGCTTCTGGACTATCTCCGCGAATCCTTCCCTCAGGACGGACTCAACCCCGAGCAGCGTAACGGACTTAAAAATGACATCCTTAACGTGCTCCGGGCCCAGGAGCCGGCCGTTCAGGAGCTGACCCGAACCCTGGTCGATCTTTACCAAGACTCCAACCAAACCCTCATCATGCGGGACTATGCCCTGCAACATTTGAGTGAATATCGGGACAAAGCCGCCACCCTGAATCAGGCTGCCGAGATCGACCGCGCCCTCTGGCGGGCCAGCCGGGAAACCACCCAGACCTACGCCGGCACCGCGCTGCTGGCCTTGGCCCGTCAAGCCGAACAATCAGAAATCAGAAATCAGTCCGCCTTAGGCGGATCAGAAATTTCCCAAGTCGGCCGTGCCGCGCTGGAATTGGCCTCGGACGAAAGTGCCCCTCTGGCCAGCCGCATCACCGCTCTGAGTGTGGCGGGCCGCATGGGGGAAAAAGACGTGCTCCCACTGGCTTTGACCTACGCGCGGGATTCTCAACAAATGGCCCTGCAACGCAGTGCCTTGGCTACCCTGGCCTTGTTGGAGGGGCAGGGGAACAAAATCTCTCCCGCGGATAAAGAAACCCTGCGCTTAGCCCTGCGTGGTTCTGAGCTCCTACAACAACCTAACATCCGGAATCTCCTGCTCAACTAATCACATCCAAACACCTTGGTTTGGTTCCTCTCTTAAAACTTAACACGTTAAACCATAAACTTAAAACCATGACTCCCACCCCCAAACATTCCCGTGGCTCCGCCCGCCTCCACCTCCTCACCCTCAGCACTCTGCTGGCTGTCGTGGGCCTAATCTGGGCGCAACAGGCACCTTTGAGTAACCCCGATATCGCAGTCGGCCCGGCCATGTCCACAAGCGGAATCGTCCCCTTGGAAGATCTCAACTCTGTTGGGGCCAACGATGTTGATCTTGCTTTAAAATGGATCGTTCCAGGGTCAACCCCGCCTGATAAAGGAACCTTGACCTTGAGTGTTGAATCGGGTGCGGATAAAATTGAAATCTATGATGGAGCGACTAAACTAATTTTACCTAAAGTTTGGACTTATGGGGGGCAAGCTTCTATCAATCGGTCGAACCCAATATGGAATCTAGCGTTTTGGAATCTATCTCCACGATTTCACGCCAAGGATTTTAAGGCCTCAACTGCACAGAACTCTAGAGTGCATATGGCAGGATTTATTCCTTTTCCGATATTGGCACAAGCTGGAGGTTCCGGCGGTTGGCCGATGACATCACAAGCCCCTAAGATTTTGAAAATAAGAGGGATGAAGAAAAGTCAACAAAAGGATGATATAGAAGTAAAACTACGGTACGAAGGTACTCCCAAGCAAAATGGTGGGTTTGATCCCTATGCAGAAGAAAAGAAGATCAAGATTACAGTTTTTAAGGTTAAAATGGGAAAAAGTGCCGGATGGTCATCTGATAACTCTCTACCTACTTCGCAGGCTGTCCAAAATATATTTGGCGGGACACCTACCATCAATATTGGACAAAGTGCTAATAACGGGGGTACAATAGCCTATGTTGTGCCGACAGAGTTAAAAGCAACAATTGAGCCTTCAGGACTACAAATTCCTCAAGCTGATTTCAACATTAAACAAAAATATATTGCAAAAGTAACAAAAACGTACTCAGGAAATCAGTCGCCTCAAGTCGATCAAGGTGTAATTGAGGATCCACCCTTTGACGATCAAGATTTGGATAGAGATGGAAACGGAGCAGGCGACATATGGTTTGTTTTTGATGCCCCTGGATTCCTAATCAAGGCCGTTGTAGAAGCTCAATTCCAACAAAATCCTAACTTACAAAGTACTACACTCAATCAAACTTTTGAAACTAAGCCTACATATAAAGGCAAGGTTGTTGGAGATGCCCTAAATTGGTCTACAAACGTAAGCGCAACTAGGAATGGTGGCAATATAGTTTTTGGAAATTAATATGAAATTGGCTAAATTGATCTTAGCGTGTATTTTCTCAATACCCTTTTTTTTTGTTAACGCTCAAGGTAATGAATTTCAGTATAACTCAATTCTGAGTAGAAGTAATCACAAGTCTTTAAATAATATTAATAACTTGGAAAATGATTTAGATTACCAGAAACAATTAACTGCAATAAAATTAATAGGTGAACGTCAATTAGATGAGCATGCAGATTTACTCATTCCTTATATCGATTACCCAGCCAACTTTTTAGCTGAGATTGGGGGGGCTTTTTCATTGGGCAACAGAAGAAGTAAGCACCATTCTAAAGATTGGTGGCCAGCTTATGGAAGCTTACTGATGCTCGGGCAATCGGCAGTTGACCCTCTAGTTCAATTTATTAATAACTCTAACGAAGATATTTCTTTCAGACTGGCAGCATTGCAGATTTTAAAAGAAATTGATTACGAATCAGCAAAAAATAACGCCCAGCTTCTTTTTGCTAACGTTGATGATTCGGCCTTAAAATCTAGAGTTAAAATGATTATGGAATCGGAAATGGTATTTTCTGGGACTTTGACACATGTGCACTATCTTGAACGCTTTAGAAATGGAGCTTCTAATTCCACGGGGGTTACCAGTAAGTCTTTGGAACAGGATATTGAGGTGGCCTTGGCTACAGAGCAAAGTGCAAAAAATCCTTTGAAGATAGACGGGGTTCCAAAAACAGAAACCCATATGTTTAAATGGTTGACTTCCCTTATTGCTATAGTTTTGTCGGCTTATTTCTTTATTTCTTTATCAAAGATATTTTCTAAAAGGTAAATGCCCCTTCTTTCAATAGTAAATTTAAACTTTGTATACAAGAAAAATAGAAAACATAGTTAATACGTTAATACCAATACCTACAACGGCAAATGCGATCGGGAAATCACCTGTATCGATCTGGATCAGGACGGTGTTATCGACACGGCCGGGACGGATAGAATCACCGAGAGCATCCACAGCGTCGTCACCGCGCATGGCACGACCGTCCGGCGCGTGACCACCAAAGTCTATGCCAGCAACGGCAGCAGCAGCAAAACCACCGTCAGCATCAGCGAACAAAGTGTGGATGGCTTGAAGAGATGGCAGACGGATGTGTTGGGCAACGTGACCAGTACAGTGCAAACCGTTCCGAGCAATGGTGATTGGACCCTCACCCAGACCAACCCCGACGGGAGCAGTCAGGTGCAGACCTACAGCAACGGACGTCTCGCTTCCAGCACCCAAAAGAATTCCTCTGCGTCCTCTGTGACCTCTGTGGTTAACTCCTACGATCCGCACGGCCGCGTCGCCACCCAGACCGATGCCCGGACGGGTGCCGTCACCTTTACCTATAACGACCGGGACCAAGTCTTGACCACCACAACTCCCGCACCCCCTTCCGGAGGAGGAGATCTGGTCACCAGCAACACCTACGATGACCTGGGCCGCGTCCTGACGGTGACCTTGCCGGATGGTTCGGTGACCACCAACGAGTATTATCGCACGGGTCAGCTTAAAAAAAACTCCGGCTCCCAGACTTACACGGTGGAATACAGCTATGATCCCCAGAACCGGATGCAGACCATGACCACCATGCAGAGCGTCGGCAGCACCCAGGCCACCGTCTGGGCCTACGACGGACAAAGAGGCTGGCTGAATGGGAAGGTGTATCCTGATCTCAAAACCACGGAATACAGTTATACTCCGGCAGGACGCCTGGCCACCCGCACCTGGGCTCGTGAAGTGTCCAGCACACGCCTTGCCACCAGCTACTCGTATAATGAAGCTGGTGATTTAATCGAAGTGGACTACGCCGACAGCACCCCGGATGTCAGCACCACCTACACCCGCTGGGGAGCCAACGCCACCCGCAGCGACGCCACGGGCAGCACCAGCTTCAGCTACAACAGTGACCTGCAACCGGATAAGGAAACCTTAGGAGCCACCTTCTACAACAACCGTATCCTCACGAGAAAATATCTGGGTTCAGGCTCCGGCCTGGTTCCGGGCCGCAGTGCCGGCTTTGAGGTGGGCACATCTGCCGACCCCGATGCCGACCACGAAGTGACCTACGCCTATGATAATGCGGGCAGGCTCAATTCGGTGGCTGACAGCAGTGGAACTTTCAGTTATGCTTACCTTACGAATTCGAACCTGTTATCGGGCATCACGGGACCGGATCACACGGTGGCTTATTCCTATGAGCCGAACCGGAATGTGATTACGTCGGTTGAGAATAAAGTCGGTGCAACGACTATTTCCAAATACGATTACACCGTGAACCGCATTGGCCAACGAGTCAGTCGTGCGCAAAGCGGCACGGCATTCAGTGCGTCTTCGACTGATAACTTTGCTTACAAGGTAACGGGTGAACTGATCGGCGCGGATAACGATACCAACAATGCTCTAGATCGTGCCTACGACTACGATGATATTGGTAACCGCAAAACAGTCACGGCCAACAGCGTGACGACGAACTACACCGCGAATGCTCTGAACCAATACACAGGC
Source organism: Blastochloris sp. (assembly GCA_012031345.1). Lineage (GTDB taxonomy): Bacteria > Verrucomicrobiota > Verrucomicrobiia > Methylacidiphilales > JAAUTS01 > JAAUTS01. Next base: position 25,719 of record JAAUTS010000020.1, read on the forward strand.
TACAGCGTGGGCGGCGGCAGCACCTATGCGCCCGTGCATGATGCCGACGGCAACATGACGCTTTACATCCGGCCTTCCGATGGGAAGTTCATGAACTTGGTCTGGGATGCCGAAAATCGCCTGCTCAGTGTGACTCCGGCTGTTGCGACAAACGGAGACATCAAGATTGAGAACGTCTATGATGGTCAAAGCCGAAGAGTGAGAAAGATTGTTTCGACCTATTCCTCAGGCGTCTGGTCTCCGACATCTGACCTCAAATTTTTATACGATGGTTGGAACCTTGTGGCCGTTTACAACGCGACCAGTTCCAACGCGCTCACCAAGACGTTTACATGGGGAAGCGATCTCAGCGGGTCGATGCAGGGCGCAGGCGGAGTCGGCGGCCTACTCGGAACCCGAAACCAGCAACTCGCAACCTCATACGCTTATGCATACGACGTGAACGGAAATGTGAGTGACGTCATCGACGGCACAGGCACCGTTGTCGCCCATTACGAGTATGATCCTTTCGGCAACACGACCGTCTCCACGGGCACTTACGCCTCCGAAAACGTCTATCGCTTCTCCACGAAGTTCACGGATGAGGAGTCTGGGTTCTTGTATTACGGCTATCGGTTCTATAACCCGGTGACAGGGAGGTGGCCAAATCGTGATCCGATTGAGGAGCGTGGCGGATTAAATTTTCTGGCATCATTTAATAATAATGGAATTAACAAATTTGATTCATTAGGACTTTCAATCGATAGTCCTGGCGATCTAACAAAATCACTCTTAGGCGTAAATCCGCACAACGGCTATCAAAAATTCGATGCTGATCATAGCTGGACCAAATCATTGAAAGAGCACCCGGGCACAAAGTCCGCTAATGCAAAAATAAGGGAAAAACTAAAAAGATATTGCATCAATTCATCTGGCTTACTTGAAGGAAAGGAGCCTTTTCAATTAAATGAGTTAGACTTTGAAACGAATTTGAGATGGCTTCAGAAAGATATTTTATCAATGATTACTTTTGGGAGTTTGGGTCAGAGGCCAGAGTGGCTGATAGGTAGTTTTAATCTAAAATGGGAAGTGTCTAGAGTAGGCTTAATTCCTGAGATACTTTGCTGTGAAAGTCGGGCCAATATAAAATATAAAATTACTGATAAAGCTAGACTAGGAAGTTTAACTAGAATACCCACAACGGACAAACAGATCTTTTAGGGACCTGCCATCAACAAGCCCTGTTTTCCCAACGATTTTACTTGTATGGGAGTGGAGTGATGAGGTCAACTTTTTGAGGGCATTACCATAGTGAAAATTAGTAACTTTTATAAACTAATTAAGGTAACTAGTTTATTCTGTGTGATCGGCTGTTCTTCAGATGTTTACTACCCAGGATATACTAGGGGATTTGTGAACGAAAAAGCTCTTGTGGGTCAGTATAAGATTGCTTCTTCTCATAAATATAAAAAAGGATCAATCACGATTCTGGAAGACAGAACAATTATTTTCGAAAATGTTCACATTCCTGATCTAAGTTCTATAAGAGCATATAGCGGTGTGGGTAGTTGGCAGATAAGAAGCTCGGGAACTTCAGCGGTCAAGCTGGAGATTTCGCTGACCGAACCTTCATACTCATTTCAAATTTTATTGTTAGGTAAATCTCCGCCCTACAGACTGTCAGTAGAATACGAGCCTGGCACACTAAATAAATTTATTTTTGAAAAAGCCATTAAGCAGTAAGTATTTTTTATGTAGTGCTGCATTTCCTAGCCAAGGGTATGAACCGAGGACATAGGTAACAGATCAACGGGGTTCAAAGGGTCAAAGGGGTCATCTCGACGGGGTCGGTTCTTGACAATTGATAGATTCAGCGGGGTCAGCCCTTGAATATTGAAGCATTAGGTAGGTGGTCGACAAAGAAACCCTTGATGGCACCTTCTACAACAATCGTATCCTGACCCGAAAATACCAAGGCACAGGTTCCGGCCTGGTCCCCGGCCGCAGTGCCGGCTTTGAAGTGGGCACATCTGCCGACCCCGACGAAGACTACGAAGTGACCTATGCGTATGACAATGCCGGAAGGTTGAATTCGGTGGCTGACAGCAGTGGAACCTTCAGTTACACTTATCTCACGAACTCGAACCTGCTATCGGGCATCACGGGACCGGATCATACGGTAGCTTACAGCTATGAGCCGAACCGGAATGTCATCACATCGCTGGAAAACAAAGTCGGTGCAACGACTATTTCCAAATACGATTACACTGTGAATCGTATCGGACAGCGAGTCAGTCGTGCGCAAAGCGGCACGGCATTCAGTGCGTCTTCGACTGATAACTTTGCTTACAAGGTAACGGGTGAACTGATTAGCGCGGATAACGATACGAACAACGCCTTGGACCGCGCTTACGACTACGATGATATTGGTAACCGCAAAACAGTCACGGCCAACAGCGTAACAACCAATTACACCGCCAATGCTCTGAACCAATACACAGGCTACACCGTGGGCGGCGGCAGCACCTACGCCCCCGTGCATGATGCCGACGGCAACATGACTCAATATGTGAGGCCTAGTGATGGAAAGTTCATGAACTTGGTCTGGGATGCCGAAAATCGCCTGCTCAGTGTGACT
>JAAUTS010000150.1 GCA_012031345.1 Blastochloris sp.
TATGACCAAATCAGGGCGTCGCAGGAGGCAGTCCCGAAGTGCGGAAAGAACGAATAGGGTTTTGGCTAAAAGACGGGGACCGGACCCGGAAAGCTGCACGGTGTTGCCGTGTTGAGGGGGGATCACCTGACGGAGTCCTAGGTTCATGAAATGACTGAACTGTTGGATGCCGCCTTCACCTTGTGCGAATTCAGGACACCAGAGGCTGATGCGTTTCGGAGTCATCGAACAAAATCCAAGGCCCGCATCAAGCCCTGGGTGGCCTGTACGTAGGTGAAAGATTGCAGGGTATCCAGGCAATGTGCGCTCCAGGCCTGCAGGCGACCGGGACTGAGGGAGTGCTGGAGTCCATGACGCAGAGACTCAAGATTGCCTGCCTGAAAGATCATCCCGTTGTTGCGATTTAAAACCAGATCGAGATGCAACCCGCATGATGACTGACTAAGACGGGGGTGCCACAGGCCAGGGATTCTTGAACGGCCAGTCCCCAAGTCTCGGAGGGACCGAAGCTAGGCAGAACAAAAAGGTCAGCAGCGACATAGACGGAAGGCATGGCGGATTGATTGGTAAAAGGCAGGATGTGAATACGTGGATCCTTCTCGGTCACGTTATGCAGAGATTGCTCCAATTCTCCGGAACCGACAAAAAGCAAGGCGGCGTCGCGGGGGTTTAAACTTTGAAAAGCTTTGACAAGATCAAGGGGCCGTTTCTTGGGCTCAAACTTTCCAGCAAAAAGAATGAGTCTTTGATTTTCCCTCAGGCCCAGAGACTGGCGCAGTTGATAGGCTTGGGCCAGGATTGTTTCAGAGCGACGGAAGTGATCCATGTTAATGGCGTGGGGGCAGGGGAAGATTTGTTCCTGGCGTGCTCCGCGATGGAGGAAGTATTGAGTGTTGGCGGTTCCACAGCTTAGGAAAGCTTGAAAGTGCCGAAAAATAAATCGGCTGATCCAGGGTCGGATCAAGGTGGCCAGATTCCAAGGTCGGGCGAGATCATGGGAGTCTCCGCGTAGAATCAAGGCGGGATCGTCGGGTTGCCAAGATTGAATCAATTGCCTCATACTGTCCCAGTGGAAGCCGAGCATGAGAACGGCACTGGGTTTCCATGAGCGGAGGCGGGAGATCAATTCCGGATTTTGCAGGCCAGCGGGGTGATGAGTCCCGGGGTCGGGAGAGGTGTTGGGAATGAATTCATGGGGGTAACCTTCCAGTAATGGGACATCCCAGACTACTTGTCGTTGAAAGCCTGGATCGTGACTGGAGGTTTCGTGTGGATTCCACAAATAAAAAACGTTGAGGTTCAGGTCTTCCTGAGTCATGGATCGAAACCAAGGGGCGTAATACTGAATGGGATGACTGGTGACGATGGCCAGGCGGTGGGAGAACGGACTCATGGGTGGGAGCGTGAGGGCCGGGTCTTGGGGGTGGTTGTCTGAGAACTGAGCCAGTCAAGGATCCCGCCATGAGGGCGTTGTTTCATAAAGAAAAAGCTGAAGGCGCTCAGGGCGATGGTTCCTTGAAAGATGGTGGTGACAAAGACTCCCATGGAATATTCGGTTTGAAAGGAAGAGGCCAGAACAAGCACGGCAAAAAGTGAACGGAAGGAAAGGACGGGCATGCCCCAGGACCAACGGGAGACCCAGCCGAAAAATGTGCCGGAACAGACACCGATGAGGAGGCAGCCCAGGAGGCCGAAGTTTCCATATGCCTCATTGATCAGGCCGAATCCGATGGTGGTGGTGCTGGTTTCCTCGCGGGTTTGCAGGCCATAATGAATATTCAACAAATACGTTCCTTCATGACTCCAGGGTTTGTCAGGATTAATGGCGCGGGGTGTGAGCAGAGAGGGAATGATGGTGTAGGTCTCCCCATTCAAATGAGGATGACCGCGCGTATTCATATCACGCATAAAAAGCATCAAGTGCATGAGACTGCTGCGTTCCAGCAGGCTGGATTGGTCTTGTTCCTCCTCACCGGGGAGAGAGGCTGCGGTCAAACGTTTCCAGGAAAAATCAGCCCAATAATGGTAAACATCGAAAAAATCACCGACACTACGGATAACGGGGCTGTTGCCATCCCTCCAATAGCGCTCACGGATGTCGCTTTTTCCACCGTGAAGAAAAGCCAGGAGAAGAGTGAGCGTAGTGAGGGCCAACCAAGGGATTTTACGCGAACCCAGAAAGTAGCCTGCGGCGGCCAAAATCGTGAGGGAAAAACGTTGATCAGGAGCAAGGAGGTGATTTGGATGGCTCCGTTACAGAAAAGACAGAGCAAATATAAGCCAGTGTAGCGCCGGTCCAAGCGTCCGCTGCCCATACGTTGGGCGAGGACAAAGGTGCCGAGCATTCCCAAGCCATCTGCGACTCCCCGGAACAAACTAAAGAGTCCCCCCTCGAGGTAGAAAAGTCCGGCCATACGATTGAAGTGGAAAAAGAGAGATAAAAACATGGCGGTTAACATGAGGACTTCGCCCCCTTTTTCGTTCATTTGCAAACAAAGGGCAGGGGCCTGACCATGTTGTCGAGTGAACAAAAACCAGACCAAACCGCCTGACAATAAGCAAGTTGAAACCATGAAGGCCGCTTCCAAATGAGCCTCAGGTGGAAAGGCCACGACCCAGGGATGCTCGGTCAAGAGGGGCAGGCCAAAGGCGATAAAGTTGACGGAACAAAAGACCGGATACAGTGGTATGCCGTGGACGTAGCCAAAGCACCAGAGGCCAGTTGGGATCAGCCAGGCGAACAGGATGAGATAGTAGGCGCTGAGAGTTCCAAAATGGAGGGACTCCACATGCCACAATCCGTGAGCGATGGCGAGAACGGCGGCCAACGAGAAGCAGAAGGAAATTTGTGCTGAGGTAAAGACGTAGCCTTCAATTTTCACCTCAGCAGTGGACTGGTTGGGCTTGATTGTTTTACCAGGGCGGGGAATTGTTTTCATGGGCCTACTCTGGTTCAAAAAAGACGATAATCATCCGTCATGGCAACGATTTTTTCATGGTAAACAGTCCAGGAATTTTTGCGGGCCAACTCGAGACAGGCGACCCGCCATTGCGGCCAGGCAGGGCGATGTTGGGAGAAACAATGCAAAGCCTCAAGTAGTGCTTCAACTGAACCTGCATGAAATTTTATACCATGAACCTGATGTGTCATGAGTTCTGCGGCACCTGCCCGGTCTGTGGTGATGACGGGCAGTCCTTGGGACCAAGCCTCGGTCAAGGCCATGCCGAAGCCATCTGCCAGGGTGGGGAGAAGCAGGGCATCCGCTTCGGACATGACATGCCAGAGTTTTTCTTGTGAAATAGTTCCATGCCAACGGATGCGATCAGCGGGCAGGTTTAAAGCAACTCCTGGCATGGGCACACTGCCAAAAACATCAATGCTGGCACCTGCGGGCCAGAGAGGATGGCTCAGGGCTTCCCGCAGAATGCGTGCGCCTTTACGGGGAGTGAAGGGGCCGACCCAGATCAGGCGCAGAAGGCGGGGGGAGGGAGACCAGCGTTGCAAGGAATCTTCAGAAGCCGGGGGTGCACCCAACGGAACCACACGGACACGTTCTGTGTCGTAGCCCGCAGCGGCAAAGGATTGGCGCGTGACTTCCGAATTCACAATGATCAAGTCCGCGAGATCCCACTCTTGCCGACAGCGTTGGGTGCGACGGATGTGATGACGTTCACAGCACTGAAGATAAAAATCTTTTTCCTGACCCATAGCGGTCATTTCCTGACGGGTCAGGGTTTGCATCTGATCCCATTCCAGGGAGGGAACTTCGTAAATACAGGGAAAGCGGCGGGTTTTGGCGGCACGGAAGACCTCAAGGGAGCTGTGGTCATAGCCGTAAACAAAACCACATTTCTCCGGCAAGCGCCGGGCCAAATGTTGACTGAAAGCGTGATCCCCTTGTTCCCAGAGCAGATCTGACAAGGGTTCACGCACGCAGGGAGGTCCCGGAATGGCCAGGCGCAGGGATTCCCAGAAAGGAAAGCTGTGGACTTTAACCTCATCCAGAAATGGAACACGTCTGCGCCGGGCCCGACTCTGCCAAACTTCCGGGAGCCTGTCCCAGAATGAACCCAGAGGCGAGCGACCCCAATACAATGAGGTGAAAAACATTTGTAATAGATCTTGATAATCGAAGGCGAGCACGGTCTCCCGCACATGAGGTGCCACGGAGGGGTGAAAGACGATGCCGGGAGCACTCTTCATACAGGGTCTTTCAGAATTTGATCCCAGAAGCGACATTGTTCGGCGGTCAGATGTTCCGCCAGATAGTGACGGTTGAACAATTCTGTATTTCGTTTCGGACTTTCTGTGCTGGGGAAACCAGAGGCAGCCCATTCAAAAAAACGGGTGAAGTTTTGGGAAACCGATTCCGATTCCTGTTCTGCAGCAAAGGGAATGGTGTGGGCACAATTAAGTTCCTGCAGCAGGGACTCCAAGTAACTGCCAGTATGCACAACCGCCAGAATGGGTTTTCCGCTCAGATAATACGGGTAAAGTTTGGACGGGGAATAGGCGGGGTCGCTCGATCCCAGTAGGATCAGGGCATCTGTGTGGAGCTGAAGGGAGAGGGATTCCAGGTGACCCAGGCGATGCGGGATTTCATCCACCACCCCCGCCATGCCGTAACTTTCCGCCACGGGCATGACGCTGGGCCAACCGCAACCTGGTGCAACGTAACTGGTGCCATAGAAGTGGAATCGGAAACGTGTCGCGGTTCGGGGTTCCTGCGCCCGATATTGTTGAAATCCGCAGAAGAGGGCATTCAAAGCGTGGGGCATGATCGGGCCGGCTGCGCCTGTGTAGAGAAGATGAATCTCGTCCTCCTTTTTCAGGAAATGGTGGGGGCCAGAAGGTCGAGCCAAGGCTGTCTTGATGTCCAGAGGGCTGACGCCAAAATGGAGGACCATGCAGGGCTTGGACTCAAACCAGGAATAACGATTGCACAAATCTTCTAAATAATGGCTGGAGACAGACAGGAATCCGCTGCAAGCTTGATAAACAGGTGCCTCCAAAATCCAGGCTAGGAAACGTGCGAACTGATATTTCCAGCCCCCCGGAGGCGGTGGTGCGTCTTCACGCTCATAGTAGTCCGTGCGCCAAGGGTCCTGAATGTCAATGAGGTAGGGAACCCCAAGATTTTTGCGCCACCACCAGCCCAGGCAGAGAGTGACGAATTGTGTAGTGGAAAAAAAACCAGATCGAAAGGTTTCTCCTCCAGGAGCTGGCGGCCTCGCCTTTCCAAGGCACTCAGGCACGCAAGCCGAGACTTTGCATGGACAAGAATTTCCACAAGCGAGGCAGATCCACACGGACTTTTTCCACACTTGCATCGACGGGAACTGTCGCGACAAGCTCAGGCTCCAGAGTGGCATAAACATCACGGGCATCTACGGTCAGAACGGTGACTTCATATCCGTGTTGGGAGTAGTAAGGCAGACTCATGCGAACCCTTTGCAAATCAGGCGCATTCACCGGTGGCCAATGGGGTGAGACGATCAGAACACGTTTCATGAGTTGAGGCGGAGCATTTTGAGATCCCAGTGTTGATGCCTGTCGTTCGACACGGTCACATGCTGCTCGACTTGAAATTTTTGTTCCAGTGCTTCCCAGTGCAAGGCGGAGTCACCATGACGGAAGTGGGACACGAGAAGTCTGCCCTCTGGGCTGAGGTGACGGGCAAAGGCGGCGGCGCAGCGGGCTGGATGTCTGGCGTAGCCGATGCTTTCGTTAAACACGATCAAATCCCAGAGCTGGTCAGGCTTCCATTGTTCAAAGTCGGCCTGCACAAATTCTCCCTGGGGATGGCCAAGAGCCTGGGCGCGTTTCAAGCCTTCCTTGGAAAGATCCACTCCCATATAACGACGGAGCTTGCCGGGGGGGAGCAGGGAGACGAGTCGCCCGCTGCCGCAGCCCAATTCAAGAAGGGACGGAGTGGGTCCCCAGGATTCGATCATGTTTAATAGAGCGTCAAAGCGGGGGCGTTCCGCAGGGCTGTAAAAATGATCCCAGGCACCGGAGGCGTATTCCTGATCCAGTGCGGCAGCAGGCACGGGTCGGCCTGAGCCTTGTTCGGTAAGTCCGAGACGATGCAGGATGCGGTGCCCCCAAGAAACGAGTGAGTGACGACCTATCATGAGGGATGCTCCCAAAAAAAACTCCTCGGAGCATGACCATGCCTGAAGGAGTGCCGGGGGCAACACAGCTTGGGTCCAAGGTGCGGTGGCTGTGATCTGACTAAGGTAACAGGAGATGGCTTGTATTTTCATTGAAGAATCCGGAGGAGCGTAGCGATAGAGATCTCCCCGCACCAAGGCAGGCAGCAGGCACAGAGGATTTCTCCAGGCCCAGATCCAGTATTCCCACAAACGCGGAGAGTTGCGGGAAGAGGCCAGTGCGTCCAGAACCAGTTGTCGTGCGGCAAGATGCTCGGTGCTCGACTCCAAACGGCTGGGGATCAACCAGAGTTGGGAGGGGGTTTGTTCCGCCAAATTGCGCAAACGTTGGAGAGTGGTGGTTTGGAGTGGAGTGGAGAGTTGATCCAAGCGTCCATCCGGCAAACCCCAAAACTCCAGGCTGTTGGATTCAACGCCCAGGCAGAGACAGGCTTGTCGGCATTCCTCCATGCGGCGTGAGATGAGATCGTCCGGACGACAGACAGGGTGATGGGGATGTGAGGCTGCGCCGTCACTCAGCACGATGACGCGCACAGGAAGGCCCTGCTTACGGCAGTGTGCAATCCAGGAACCGCAGCCGAAGGTTTCGTCATCCGGGTGGGGGGCGATGACCACTACGGAGAGGTGGTGGGTGAGGTCAGGGGGAAGAGAGCGAAAGCGCAGGAGATGGCGGAAACCTTGACGCAACGCGGAAAGCAGCATGGGCTTGAGTTTTAGTTCAGGAGACATGTCAGGGATCTGGATTATTCTCGCGACGTTGATAGCTGGTCATGCCGTGATTGCTGTGAAGTGGTTCGTAAAAATTGATAACATTGACCCCGTCCAGCCAGGGTCCTCCTGAATCATGGAGGTAAAGGGATTTCCAGTCCTTGCGACGAACTATTCCCGCCAAACCGTCGCCTTCCAAGGGGATATGCTGATTTCGCAGATCAGAATACGTGAAGGCGGGGATGATGGGTGGAGAGTTGGGATTGAGCCAAGGAAGATTGAGGGAAAAATTGGAAGAATAACGCGGTTCGGGCAGGGACTGAAAATGTTGCCATTGAAAAGCCAGAAGGCGACTTTGCCCGGAGAGGTTGACCTGACCCCAGAAGCCAGCCAGCACTCCTCCCTGAAGGATCAAGGCGCAGGTGAGAGCGGGCCAGAGGAGGAAGTTGCGAGGGAATTGGATTAGCAGGCCGACGCATAAAATTCCGGCATATAGGGCCGGAGTCATGTAGTAATAATAACCCGCCCCCAGTTTCGAAGCGGTGAGGAGCGACAGGGGTAAACTGCTGAGGAGACCGCAAAGACCCAAAGGGAGCAGCAGCGTGGGGAGAGGGCTTTGGGGTGTGATGTTCCACCTAACTCGAACCAAGAGGGGAAGCAAAAGAAGGAGGGGTAAAGAGCGCAGGAGGGCGGCTTTCAAATTCAACCAACCTGTGCCGAGATCGAATCGCGCGGTGCCTGCGGTCTGGAAAAGGGAGGACCGGTAGAGTTCCCCGCCGCAAAGAAGAGTCAGAAACACGAGCAACGAAAAGCCCGTGCCCCAGAGCAGGGCGGCTCTCCATCCTTGATGCCAGCAAAGGAAAAGACCGAGGGCTGCTGCGGTGGCGAGGAAGGATGGTTTGAAGCTCCATGCCAGCCAAACGAAGATACAGGCGGCAAACCAAGCCAGGGGGATTCGTTGTTTGATGGCAAGCAGGGCAAAGAGGAGGGGCTAGGATTTCGCAAGTTAAGGCGGGGAGTCCGGACGGGTGCTGAGCATCCACCACCCCGGTGATGGGTCCAAGCAGGGGGCCAGCTCAAGAGAGAGCCAGGGGGGGGCCAAG
>JAAUTS010000151.1 GCA_012031345.1 Blastochloris sp.
CCGGAATATCCTCGGGTTCCAGATAGGGATACATCCGTAAAATGTCAGCATGGCTGTGCCCGGAGGCCACCAGACCTATGATGGTTCCTGCCGTGATGCGCATACCTCGGATACAGGGTTTCCCTCCCATGACCAAAGGGTTCCGGGTGATTCTCGGATGCATGATAGGAGTATGCACTTTTCAGAGGATCGAAGCAAGAGGGTAAATGGTTGCGCAATTCCAGCCAATGATGCTTCCCATGGAATCCGTCGTTTGTTTCCAATCCGCGATCATCTGCGTAATTAGCGGTTAAAGAAAATTCTTTGTACGAAACTCCCTTCCCCCCGCGATTCCTCCTTTGAAACAATCAACCAAAGGAAACAAAAACCATGAACAATCTGAAGAAACTGACTCTGATCACCTTGGGCCTGGCTGTGCTGGGCGGAGGTATCGTCGTAGCCCAAACCATCTACCGGTATCGTTGCCCCAATTGCAGCGCGGTTTACTCGTTTGCCATTCCCGGCATCTACAAGTGCCCAACGGATGGCTGGGTCTTGAATCCTGTGCGGTGAAGGGGAGTTTCCGGTTTCAGGTTTAACGTTTCAAGTTGGATGCGGAAGAATGAGCACCACAACTCAAAAGCCAAAACTGGCAACAATTCATGAATACACTTTTCCGACTTGAATACCGCCCGAACGGGCTACGGCAGGCAGTTCAATCCTACCTGCACCATTTAGGGCTTAAAATTGGCGGCCTCATCGTCCTCTATTTTTTGGGCAGACTTCTGTTTAGTTTGATGGGGATTCCAGCCGCATGGATAGAATTCTTGGGAAAAGATGGTCTCCCGGCATGGGAACAGATCGCTGTAGCCATGCGGGACTTTTCATTGATCGGCGGGGGCATTGCCTTAACTCTGGGGATTTTTTCTTTGGGCCAGAGTTCCTTTTTGGGGATCGTCCGGCATTCTCTGAAAAATCTGTTTTGGGTGCTGTTTGCAGCTCTGATCCTGACGGGCTGTTTTGGTTTGGCTCAGGTCCTGAACGTGGGCGTGATCGATCCTCCTTTGCTTGGACTTTTAATTGCCTCTGGCTTGGGCCTCCTGGTGCTGGCAGGGTGCAGTCTTCAGGATGGCTTCCAGTTATTACGCAGGGAAAAGGGAAAGTAAGGCCATGCGATATTACTTCCTCACGTTAATCCTGCTCCTCGTTGCAGTTCTGGCCTTCTTTTTCTCAAGGGAAACCAGAACACCCGCATCTTCATCCGGGGGCAGGATTCTCTACGCTGACGGCACCGTCATAGATCCCAGCCGGATGCCTCAGGGATTGGCTCAGCACCTACCCGACAGTTCCCAGACAAAGAATCTGGATGTCCGATTGACCCTCCAGCCGAAAGTTCAGACTCAGATCGAAAACGAAGCAAAATACCTTCTTGATCGCACGGAAGCCAAAACTGCCAGCATCCTTGTTCTACAGATTAAAACCGGGGAAATTCTGGGAATCAGCTCTGCCTCAGAAATCCCGACACCAGCAGATGCTCCGGCCTATGCCATTGCGGAGACCATGGAACCAGGCTCTCTTTTCAAAGTATTCACCCTTGTCGCTGCTTTGAGCGAAGGGCTTCTTGATTTGGACTCTTCTATCTACTGCGAGGAAGGTTCGTTCAAGTACAAAGACAGAACCCTCAAAGACAGCGTCCCGCTGGGAAAAGTCCCGGTGGAAGAAGCCTTTATCCAGGGCAGTAACATTGCCTTTGCCAAAATAGCTTTGACTCTTGGTCAGGAGTCCTTTGTCCGGTATCTTAGCCACTTTGCCTATGCTCCTTCCGGCTCCGAGCATCTGCTGCATGGAGAAAAGGCTGGAATCCCTCCCGATGTTGAAAGTGTGAAGAACGAAGACCTGACCCGGTTCGGAATCGGTTATGATTTTACCACCACACAATTACGCATGGCCCTGGCCTTTGCCTGCCTTGCCCATGAGGGTAAAAGGATTCCTCCCCGCCTGGTTCATTCACTCCAGAGTGCAGAGGAACGAAGGGTTGCCACCACTCCGCCGCCATTACCGGGCACACTGGTTTCAGCGGAAAAGGCCCGCAGGCTCATGGAAGTTCTCACCAAATCTTTTGGAAAAAGGCATGAACCGGGCCTGATCGCAGGTCAACCCGTGGCAGGTAGAACCGGAATGGCCTGGAAACGTATCGGGAGGAATTATTCCGAGGGGAAAGTGATTTCCTTCCTGATAGGATGTTGGCCAGCCGGGAACCCTGATTTTTTGGTTTCCATCGTGGTGGACGAACCTTCCCAAGAACGCCTACAGGAACCGGGATCTCCCGGAATGAAGGATGATCCGGCCCTGATCGAATCCTTCCGCCGCATGGTGTTCCAGTTCGACGGAGAATGATGGCATGAGCACTAGAAAAAGACTCAGAGAATGTTACGGAACCACAGGATTTGATCTTGAACTCCTTTTTGACAAAGACACTATGAACAAAACCACGGAGGGCTTATGAAGCAATGGGGAGGGATATTGTTGTGTTTGATTGCCGTTTTGGGAATCGCTTTTTATTTTTTCTTCGAGCAGCTAGGCGATTTGCTGTCTTTCAAAACAACACTCGATGAATCTTGGAAGAATCACCTTGCTGTATCCAAATCAACAAAAGGCAATGAATTAACCGTGGCCGTTGTTCATCGATCTGACACTTTTGAAAAAAGTAGTTCGACCTACGGACCTTTGAATATCTATTTGGGAACCACCTATTCCAAGATTAAGGTAAATTCAGTCACCCGATACTCTATTTTGATAACGGATCCATGGGAACTTCATGTGGATCAAGACACTTTAGTGGTTAAAGCTCCGAGAGTCAGACCGATGCTTCCTCCAGCCATACTGACAGATTCTGTGGAAAAATTTAGTGAAAGCGGGTGGGCGAAGTTCGATAAAAACGAGCACTTGGCAGAATTGGAGAAAAATCTTACAGACAAGCTCTCAATGAAAGCGCAATCAAAAGAGAGCCTGGAGAGACCATCAGAACAGGCCAGGGATTCGCTTGTTCATTTCGTAAAAGAGTGGTTGATCCATGATGATTTTAAAAAGAAAAAGCAAATCAAGAACATGAAAATCCTGTTTCCGGAAGACAGAGATTCAGTTAGGCTATTCGCAGTCCCTTGAGTATTTTTATGAAATTGATGGTCAAACCCGACACCAACACCACATTCAAACTGATCCAATGCATCACGGAGGGCTTATGAAACGATGGGGATGGATTGTTTTATGGATAGGGATTTTGTGTGCGCCACAAGCGTCATGGGCTGTCACCTGGTCTCCAGAGTATGATCTTTATTTCAAGTTTTATGGATTCAGACAGTTGCGAATCAGTGATCCGGAAATGATCGTCATACTCGAAGCCGAAAAAGCCGGAAGCTTCACGTGTCCGGAAGTCTTTGAGAATTATGACAACTCCCCCAGAACGCTCAGACTGGAGTTGTCCCGGTCTATACCAAAAATGGAAGAGTCATTTTACATTTCCGTGAAATTAAGGATTTAAATATTAAGGCAATTTTTTCTGCCAATGGCATGGTTGACGCCTTTGGCTTTGTCAAATGGTTGGAAACCAATTACAACATCAAGCCAAATGCAGAAGGAAATATTGAATTGGCTGGAGGATTGAAGTTTCCTACTAAACCACTTGGATATGCGGAATTCTCTTTCAAAGGAACCGGGGTGCGACACAAAGGTAAAATCAAAGGCGGAATGTTCGGATCAGATCTTGGTGAGTACGAGTTTCTTAAAAGCGAAAAATCTGTGCGTTAGACCAATTGTGAAAGCTCCCGATACCAACACAGCGCTCAAGCTGACTGAATGGATCACGGATCGGGCCATTCAGGGTGTGCCTCCGTTGTGTTCAGCGGAGAATCTGGCTTTGGAATACAAGATTGATGCCTCTTACCCCGATGATGAGGAAAGGATCGAGGCCTTGATCAACTGGGAAACCACCAAAAATTTTACTTCCGGGTTCATCACGGGTCTGGGAGGTCTGATCACCCTGCCCGTTGCCATTCCTGCTGCTTTTGGAGCTTCCTGGATACTTCAGGCGCGGATGGCCGCAGCCATTGCCAAACTTTCAGGTCATGATCTCAAGTCTGATCGGGTCAGAACCTTCGTTCTGATCTGTCTGGCTGGTGAGGCGGGGAAGGAAGTGGTCAAGGAGGTCGGGATTAAAATCGGCAAAGGACTGACAGAATCCGCGATCCGTGGTGTTTCCGGCAGGGCTTTGATTGAAATCAACAAACGGGTGGGCTTCCGTCTCCTGACCAAAGCTGGAGAAAAAGGAGTTCTCAACCTCAGCAAAATGGTGCCTCTGGCCGGTGGCCTTGTCGGTGGAATCTTTGATGCGGGGGCTTGCCGGATCGTGGGAAAGCAGGCTAAAGATTTGTTTTACTCAAAATGAAAAAAATAAACATTCTTTTTCCTGTGTTGGCTATTCTCCTTGGAAATTCTTGGGCGCAAGGGCCAGAGGTATTAGGAGATCACAATTCTCATATTTATGTTTGGAATACGTTCGGGCAAAAAGATGTTCTACAAAGAAAAAAATCTCAGGTGTCAGAAGAGCAAATCAAACTCTTGGTTGCTGAACTGGATAATTTGAAGTCCGAACTGAATAATCGCTCTGAAACTAGATTGAATAGAAGTTTTACTAAAGATCAGTTTGAAACAACTGAGGAGTATCAAAATCGACTAAAGCTTACTCGTGAAACGCCAGATGAATCCGAATTAGATATTTTAAAGAAGATTGAAGTTGCGGAAACTCAACTTACAAAGTTGAAAAGTGAGAAGGACGTTCCCATCAACACGTATGCAGTAGTCAATTTTTTGCGTGATAAGTATGTATATCAAATCCTAAAAGTGCGCATGGAGGGTTTATATGATGCTGACAATCAAAAAATTTCTGGATTTCAAAGCTCAATTACTGATTTCGGAGAAACTGTCGAACCAAGTATTTTTACTTTCACAGCTAAATTACCTTCAATTTCAATTCAGACCGCTGACGCTAAGAGTGTTTATAAATACTCCAACGAAGGAAAGTTGTTTGCGATTGTTCGAGGCGTAGTTTCAGGGGTTACATTTTCCGAATCGTATCATTTACCTAAAACAGAGAGTAAAATTAAAAGCGAGAAAACCTCCAATAATTTTGGGGCGGCTCTAGTATGGGGCGCTAAATTATTATTGGGAAGTCATCCTACAGACGCTGCGGTAGCTTCACAGATTTATAAAGATTCTAGCGATAAATCAATAGTAAATTATGATCATAAAAAGCAAAAATAATTAATATTTCGATCGAAGAGGATCTTAAGCTTTTAAAGTTGGTGGCTTTAGATGATTCTGGCAACACGGTATTGGTTTGGAGTGATGACAAAACATTGTCTACGCCATCTCAATGAAGATGCTCAAGTTTCGTGGGAGTCAGTTTACTTTACTGTAGATTTTCTCTCCTCGTGTAGGTTGGCAAGTTCATTGCTGAGTGGTATTTGGGGGGCTTTGATTTCTTGCGCGAAAAGGCTGGTCTGAGGCGATTTCAAGTCCTGACCTCTTTTCTTTGTGCCAAAAACAGATCCAACGTCGATAGCATGAAATATGGGTTCTTCTGATGTACAAATGGAAGTGGCGCGGGGGTATTTGAGCCTAGGTCTGACCTCCATGACGTTTCAAACGCTGGAGGAGATTCCGGTGAATGGGAAGACGCCGCCTGAATGCCTGCTCTTTCGCTTGGAGCTCTATCAGGATTGTTCCCGCTGGGAAGCCATGCAGGAACTGACGGAGCGTTTGGTCAGGATTCAACCCCAGGAACCGCAGTGGTGGATTTATCGAGCCAGGGCGGAGCGCACTTTGGACGGTATGGAAAGAGCCGGGGAGATTTTAAAGGAAGCTGAGACTTTGTTTCCTCTGCACGGTCGGCTTCAACTGGAACTGGCCTGTCTGGCTTCCAGTATGGGTCGTCTCGACGAAGCCTGTCAGAGGCTGGCCCGTGCGGTTCTCCTTGATCCGGGTCTCGGTGATGAGGCCAAGGAAGAGCCGGACCTGGAACCCGTCTGGGAACAGTTCTTCTTTGCCGAATTCGAGCCAGGTTGGGGCAGGCCGGAAGGCGGTTATCGTTTAAGCCGGAAGCATGAAGTTGAAACCACGGATTGCACAGATGAACAGGGATAAGAAGAGGAATGAGGGTGAATTTACAAATCAAGACGATCTCGCTTTTTAGTGCGCCTGTATTCAAAGAAGAAATTATTTCCTTTTCCCCTATCCCTGCCCATCTCCGCCACAGGCGGATTCGTCCTTTGGCGAACGTGAAATCTGTGGTTAGATTCTTCCGAATAGTTCCAGTTCAGAGGGGACAGTATGCGTTAATCCGAAGCCAGATAAAGGAATCTGGAGAGACACTCGTTTACTGTTAGTTTAGAATCCCTGTGCGATCAGACGAGGAATAATTCCCGCTGGCAGCCTGATTGGCGGATGATCGATTGGAGAGTGCCGATGCGCACCTCACGGTGCATTGGAACGGGAACCGTGATGGTTGTCCCGTTTTCTTGTTTTTGCAGGATCAAGTGGCTGCCTTTTTGCCGGACTCGCTCAAAACCTTGTCCCTCCAAAATTCGGGCGATTTCCTCTCCGGAAAAAACACCGAGCTTAGGCATAGGCCACTTCGATATGGGTGACCAACGAGGGTTTGCTTAATCTGTTCGTGATTTCGCTTGAACTGGCGGTTTCGTAGAAGCCTTCGACCGCTTCTTTGAGATTGGCCAAGGCCTCATCCACGGACTCCCCTTGGCTGGCAATATCCAGTTCCGGGCAAAGTGAGACGTAGCCGCCTGATTCGGGTGTCAGAACAGCGGTAAGTGTCACATGGGGCATATTCACAACCCTAGCTGCCACCTGCCTTTTTGCCAAGCAGATAGGAAGTCGTGTGAAGAGGGCTTTTGTATCCGTGGGGTCGGGCGAAGCCGAGTTCCAGCAGGATTTCTCCCAGATCGCCCCAGTTGGTCTCTACATGCGCGGCATAGCGGGGGGAACGGTCGGGCGAGAGAATCCGTCGCCAGACGGTTCGAATTGTCAGGGGCTGATCTCTCAGGCAGAAGGCCACGAATTCTTTGGCTTCGTTTCCCAGAGCGATGGTTTGTTGAGGCGTCAGGTTGAAAAACCGGGCCTGAGCCTGCACCCTGTCCGGGAGTCGATGGCCTGTCTCCGGGGCGTCCACCTCATAAAGCCGGAAGTGCACCACCGTTTCATCGGGAAGTTGCAGATAGAAGCTGTCGGCATCATAAGGCAGATCCTCCCGGAACCAGCACGGCTCCAGAATCTGCCAGTCAGGAGGTGCTGCCTCCAGCTTGAGAACCAGCAAAAGAAGAATCCACATACCTATCCATGAGCGCATTCATAGGTATCGGAATCCGGGAGGAATTTCGTACAGGACTTTAAATCCCTCCGCTTTTGAATCGGATGTCATCGGGGGTATACTGCAAGAAAATCCGGCAGGTTGTGGCTTGATAGGGGTTCTCTGCTTGTGTTTCCTTAGACACGGATTATTAATTACCAATGGGCAAGATGTGGAGGGAGGGTTTTATGAATGAGGTTGTGGATCTGCCCATGATGGAAGAGGGTGGGGGTTTGGTTCTTTTTTATCCGCATATCAGTGAACGGGTCCGAAAAAGAGCCTATGACCAATTGGGGATGCGATGGATCGGGCAAGGGCCGGCATTGGAGCAATTTGAGTGGGAATTTTCAAAAAAGTTCTGTGCAGGACGTTCCACGGTGGCGGTGGGATCGGGGACGGACGGGCTTCATCTGGCTTATCTTTTGGCCGGGATCAAGTCGGGAGATGAAGTTGCCCTTTCATCATGTTCCCTTTGGATATGCGCTCCATTATGAGCGGTCCTGGCAGAAGAATGTGGGACGGAAAAGATCCAGGCAGGATATCGATATATCTTTTTCGGCAGTTC
>JAAUTS010000152.1 GCA_012031345.1 Blastochloris sp.
GCCACCCATCACACCTTTCATGTCACCGCCCACGTCATCGCCGCATTGGAACTCTTCGATGCGCGTCCACGACATCCTTACGCGGGCTGGACTTTCTTTCACCGCCCATGGCAATGGAAAACTTCCTCGATCAACTGGCTTGGACCACGGACCCCTGGAGCGCCTCCCACCAGGGAGCCGGGGTATTTGCCGCACGCGTCATCACGGGTGAAGCTGATGCCGCCTGGCAACGCCGCTACTTTCAATGGTTGGATCAAGAGGTGGATGAGGTCACGGGTTTTTGGCGTCGCGGCTCAGTCGCCTGGTCTCCTCATGCTCAGGGGAAGCCGATATTTCACCATCTGGCAGGCTCCTTCCACTATCTCTTCAATCAAGAATGGGCCCGTTGGCCACTGCGTCATCCCGCCGCCATGGTCGATTCCTGTTTACGTCTGTGGAACGAAAACCACTGGTCGCTCGGACAGGGTCTTGGCTTCGCGGAAATCGATTGGATCTATTGTCTCAACCGGGCCTGGCGTCAAAGCGGACATCGCACCGATGAAGTTGTGGACACACTCGAAACCATGGCCACTTTTTTTGTGACACGTCTACATCAACGCCTGAATGTTGAACCCGTCCCCTTCCCTGACTTACACAGCCTCTTCGGCACCCTCTGCGCCCTGGCTGAACTCCAGTCGGCTCTACCGGGCCGCCTGCGGAGTGAAAAGCCCTTGAAGCTGGTCCTGGATCGACGTCCCTTTATTTGAACCTATTCACTCTGGTTAATACACGCGGTGATCCTGTCCGCCGGGTTGAGCATCCAGCCCAACCCAAGCCCAAGCCTCTCCTTGACTTCAGCGCGACTGTTTTCATGCTCGCCTTGTGCCGAGAGCTGCGATCACACCCAAATTTCTGACCCACGCCTTTCTGATCGTGCTGGCCAGTCTGATCGCGGCGGAGTTGGTCGTCAGAATCTTCTTTGCCCGCAACATGTCAGGCCGCTTCGATTACGGCTACCATCCTACCGCGGGCTTTGTGGAGCAGTCAGACGGAACAGTTCGACTCGTGCGCGCGGGGGGGCGCCGTTTCCGCCCCCAACAGTTTCAGATGCCCAAACCAGCCGGAACCTACCGCGTTTTTGTCATTGGCGACTCCGTCCCCCGCGGCCCCAGTCTGGAAGGTGCGTATGCCTGGCAGTTGCAGGAAATGCTGCAAAAAAAAGGCATCCAAGCCGAAGTTCTCAACCTCGCCGTAGCTGGTTACGGCGTGCGCCGCAACCAAATCGTCCTGAAACAAGCCCTGACCTATCAACCCGACCTGATCATTCTTCATCTTTACCTTGGCAATGAATTTGAGGATCAGCGGGAACGTGGTCGTGCCGATGATTTCAATCCTGGCACCCCTCCCGTTGGCTGACTAAAAGCCTCCTCATCGCCCGCCTCTACGAGCTCAAGACAGAAAAGGTTTATTGGGAAATTCTGCCAGACAAGGTTCGTGAGATTGGGACACAAAACGATGCTGAAGCGGAACTCAATGCCGGGGATGACACGGAACAACGCAAGCGTTGGTTTGAGAGAGTCCGCCAAACTACAGAGGAAAGCGTTTTACTAGCTTCATCAGCACGTATTCCCATGCTGCTTCTCACTCAGGCCACCTGGGAAGAGGGGTCCGATCTCACTGACAATGGCTTGGACGGAATGGCTTCGGCCTGGATCGGAAAAACTTTTGGCCTGCTTTCGATGAAAACCGTTATGGAAAGTTATGTCCGGGAGAAGGGCAGTGTCTCTTCACTCCAGGGACTTTACGCGGACGGCGCCCACCTCAAATTTCCGGGTCATACCTTGATGGCACAGCACCTCACCGACCTTATTATAAATTCAAAGCTTACCCAAAAAAGTCAGGAATAGTAAGCCGGGATTCTCGGATGTAACGCCGAACTGTCCAGTGCCACATACAGATTGATACCCAGGGGCTGCAGGACTTCCTCATTCAACGCCCATATGATTTCACTCATGGGCAAGGGGTTCAAAGCCGGGTCCATGGTGTTGTGAATTTTCGGATCCGGCTCCCGCTGCGTTTGCACCCCTTGCTTGGCATAAAGTTGTCCCAATGCCGAACCTGTGTCGGGAATCTCGGGCAGTTGCGGCAAATGTTGATAGTCGGGGTGCCGATAAAAATAGTGCGGATTGTTCAAATCCACTCCGCAAAGTATGACACGTTCATATCCCGCTATCGCTGCAAACGACAGTGCCATAAACAGTGTGGAGCGTTTCATGGGTATTCCCCTCACCCTTTTTTGAATCGAAAACGTGCCTGCGTATCGATGAAACTTCAACCAACCTCGCAGCGACCTCAGCGTCTTGCCCGGTATGTTTTGGTTGTAGGGAGTATAAAGATGAGGCAGTTCCCCCAACGGCAAGCGTTCCTTCCACTCCGGAAAACGCTCATCAAGACGCTGAAAATCTTTCAACAAAACTGCCGTGGAGCGATAGTCACGATTTCTTTTTCCAGCAGTTCAGACATGACAGCAGCCTCCGGGCCGGAGCGGGGCAGTTCGCAACTGAACCAGGTTGGAACCAAGGAATGATAAAGCCAAAAATTGATCCCAAAGCTGTCAGCCTGGGCGATGTCCTTCCATGCCCGCTCCGGCAGATGTAGAATAGAGGAGCCGGTCGCCAATATGTAGAGCGTGTCGCTTTTCTGATACGTGTTGATCTCCAGAACTCTCGGATCATGGGACAAATTTTTTTCCAGAATCAGATTTTGGTAAACCTTTTCGGAAAATCTCCGATACGCCGCCCCTTTTTCTTTAAACTTCCAGAGCATAACGAATGGCGCGTAGCACCCGATCCACATCTTTCTCAGAAAGGGAAGACGTGGAGGGAAGACTCAGCGCTTGATCAAAAAGCCGTTCCGCCACGGGACAAGCTGCGGCGCCCACCCAGCCGGACCTGCGATAGGCAGGGGATTGATGAATGGGCTGCCAGAGCGGGCGGGAATCAATTCTTTCAGCGGAAAGTTTTTGGCGGAGTGCTCTGGCACTGATGCTACATTTCTTTTCATCGACCAGTAGGGTGCTTAACCAAAAATTACTCGTCACATTTGGAGCCTCCTCCTGGAACGTGAGTCCGGGCAATTCCCTAAGCGAGTTAAAATAACGTTCACGTATTTGCCGACGTTGAGCCACCATCCTGGCCAGCCTTTCCATTTGGGCACAACCCATGGCCGCCTGAAGATTGGTTAAACGATAATTATAACCAATCTCTCCATGAATGTATTCCACCGGATCATCCTTGGCCTGCGTAGTTAAATATTTGGCCCGCTTTGCCCAGTCCGCGTTTTCCGTCACCAACATACCCCCTCCGCCTGTGGTGATGATTTTATTGCCATTGAAACTGAAACACCCCACATGCCCCAAGCCTCCGGTGGGCTTGCCATGATAGAGCGAGCCAAGGCTTTCCGTCGCATCTTCAATTACAGGAATTTCAAAAGTCCTGGCCAGCTTCATCAGGTGCTCCATATCCACCGGATGACCTAGGACATGAACGGGAAGCAGAGCAGCCACCCGTGCCCCACTGTCCTTATGAAAAAGCCCATCCGCCCTGAAAACACACTCTTCCGTTAAAAAAATTTCCATCAAGCCCACATCCATCTGCCAGTGCCGGGGCTCGGCATCCATAAATACGGGAACGGCCCCAACATAGGTGATGGCATTGACGGGTGCGATAAATGTCATGCTGGGAACCAGGACCAGATCACCCGGCTTAACCCCGGCCACCAGCAGCGCCACATGCAGTGCGGCCGTTCCACTGCTCGTAGCCACGGCATAACTCGTCCCAGCCTGCTCGGCCAGTGATTTTTCAAAACGATCCACATATGCCCCGACGGAAGAGACCCAACCCGTGTCCAGGCAATCCTTGATCAATTCCCACTCCCGACCCTGCAGGTCCGGCACACTCAAAGGAATGAAGGCAGCTTCAGACGACATAACCTGTGTTTTGGTAGCAATCTAAATTGGCTCCCAGCCAATCGATCGTTTTCAAAAGGCCCGTCTCAAGATCGACCTTGGGTGACCACCCCAACAGCTTCTCAGCCTTGGAGTTGTTAGCCAGAAGTCGCTCCACTTCGCTTTTCTCAGGACGCAGACGCTCCTGATTGGTTTGAATCTCCATTTCCTTGCCCATCAATTTCGCTATCAAACGCGCCAAATCTCCCACACTGATTTCACGACCGGAACCAAAATGGATCACCTCTCCGGCCGCCGCCTCAGACAGTGCCGCTGCCCGGAATCCTTGCACCGTATTATCAACATAATTCAAATCCCGCGTGGGATGCAACGCTCCCAAGGTGATGACATTGCCACGCAGACATTGCGTGATGATCGTGGGGATCACCGCGCGCGCGGATTGACGCGGGCCGAAGGTGTTAAAAGGCCGCACCGTGACCACCTCCAATTTGAAGGATGCGGCAAAGGCTTCAGCCATTTTATCGGCACCAATCTTGGAAGCGGAATAAGGGGACTGTCCCTGCAAAGGATGCTCCTCCGTGATGGGAGCAAATCGGGCCGTGCCGTAAACCTCACTGGTGGATGTATGCAGAACCCGACGCACGCCCGTTTCCAGCGCGGCCTGCAAAACATTCAGAGTGCCTTCCACATTTCCGCGCACATAAGAAAGCGGGGCTTGGTATGAGTAGGGAATTGCAATGAGAGCCGCCAGATGAAAAACAATTTCATTCCCCTGAACCGCACGACGGACACTGTCACGATCCGTAATATCCCCCACGACCACCTCCATATCACTACTCAAGGGAGAAGAGTCCAACCAGCCACGTCTGCCCAGAGCATTATAATGAACCATGGCTCTCACTTCTGCCCCCTCCCTGACCAGAGATTCCGCCAGATGACTCCCAATAAAAACCACCCGCCCCGGTCACCAATACTTTTTTTTCCGTTGAATAATCCCATAACTTTATCTTCCTCCCCGGGCCTGCCTTAGATGTTCGCGCTGCCCCACATCGATCCAGTCGTCCAGCACTTCAAAAGCCCCAACCTTTTCCTGCCGCTCCAAACACGCTTCAAAAAGATCCGTAATGGGAAAAAAACCTTCCGGCACACGCCGCAAAATCTCCGGGGAAAGCGCGTAGATGCCCGCATTCACCCAATGCTCCACACTGGGCTTCTCCTGAAGTCTCGCAATTTGTCCATCCTGGATCTCCACACATCCGTAGGGAATGTGATGGGAATAGCTGCGAACACCCATGGTCGCCAGATACCCGCCTTGCTC
The DNA here is from genome assembly GCA_012031345.1 of Blastochloris sp. GTDB lineage: Bacteria > Verrucomicrobiota > Verrucomicrobiia > Methylacidiphilales > JAAUTS01 > JAAUTS01. The sequence goes on from JAAUTS010000152.1 coordinate 5,265, forward strand.
ATGAAAAGTCAAAAGGCTGCCGAAATCCACCTGAGTCACCAAATCCCCATTGCAAACTAGCAACGGGTGCGCGGGGACTTCTGGCAGCAATCGTAGTGAACCTCCCGTGCCCAAGGGCTCCACTTCCCGCAAATAATCAATCTGACAGCCGAATTTTGAGCCATCCCCAAAATAATCTTCAATCACATGACCAAGGTAATGCACCGATATAAAGATTCTACGGATGCCAAATCCCACAAAGTGATGGATTAATCTCTCCAAAATGGGGCGACCCACCACTTTCAACATGGGCTTGGGCACCTCATCCGTCAAAGCACCCAAGCGCGTTCCCCGTCCTCCCGCCATGATGAGCGCCCAGTTGGGTCGCTCGATTGCCCCCAGAATTTCATGTAATAGATGAAGTCCCGCCAGCCGGCCCTGCCGGTCAAGTATGGGAACCTGATGCAAAATTCGCGATTGCATGAGATCAAGCACCTCGGCCCGCGAGGCCTCGGATGAAACTGTGGTGAAGGTGGTTTTCGCATGATCCCGTGCCGCCTCATCAAGGGAGGCATTCTTTAACAATGCCCGCCGAACGTCCCCATCCGTCAAGGTTCCGACCAATCGATGCTCCCCGTCCACCAAAGGCAATGCCCGCACTCCCAGGTCAATCACCTCCAAGGCGCGCCGTAGCGTCTCATGGGAATCCAGACAGAATTTAGTGAAACGTTGCGGCATCATAACTTGATCCAGTCAACTTCAAGCGGACAAATTTTCAACGCGGTGCCGTAAGCGCCATTCCGCTCCTTCTTTTTCCAGAGATGCGGGGAACGAAAGCTGTCCGCCAGGTGCAAAAATGAATCCTTGCTCATGATCGGCTCCTGGAAACAGGAACTTGCCACCGGAAATTCCTTCTCCGGGATGCTGAGATAAGTCATCAACTCATCCTCAAAGCGGGCGGGCCACTCCCCATCAAAACGCTGCACCAACGCCACCCCTTCCTCCCTCGTGATTTCCCCCGACCGAATCTCCTGGGAAGCGTCATAAGTCGCCCGACCAATTCCAAATTTAACAAAAGTTGTCCAATAATGGAGGTCGTCGATTTTATCATCAATCGAGTTGTATTTGCTATAGGTGCCTGGCGTTCTTTCTGGAGAAGCCTGGAATCCGCCATGCTCCACCGCGTAGTAGTAACACCCCTGAGGATGCCATTTCAGGTAATACCCCAAATAATGCACCTCCACATTTTTTGTTCAACAGCAGCGGGATCCACAGGCAGATAGGGTTCAAGATCATTCAGATGAACCCCGTATTTCTCCGTCAAGTCCTTGACCGAAGTCCCTCCCAAAAAAACCTGGGATTTATCCTGAACTGAAAAGTAGGCAAAATCACGCTTGGCACTGTTGTTGTCCACCTGCGGATTCCCATATTCCGCTTCATTTTCCCCGTAAAAAACCAGGGGAATATCAAACAACGCCGCCATTTTGGGGCCCAAAAATTTCTGACCGAACATAAAGGCCTGAAACGGATGAAAAAGGTTTTCCACCGCCAACCGCGTCAACAGACGATGAATGCGTCCGTTCGGCGTGCAGAGATAATTGTCGAAGCCGGAATTGATCCAGGCATGGTGATTCTTCCAACCCCAGTCCGTGTAAACATGCGGTGCCCAGGTGACCGTCAGGGGGTGCATGTTGTATTTATACTTGAGCACATGAGATTGATAAAAACTGTCCTTACCTCCCGAACCCGGCACCAGGCAGTCATAGCCTCCATCGTGACGCCGATATTTATCACATAGTTGCTTCAACTCCCATTCGCGCTTGTCCCAGTCCACCTCCACCTTTTTCTTTTCCGCCACCCGGCAGGCATCACAAATGCCTTCCTCATCAAAATGAATGGTGGTCTTTTTGGATTCCTTGGTGTGTTTGTATTCAACAGCCGAGTTGGGACGTTGATTGGAAATGACGCAACGCCTGCAAAATCGCACCTCACGCGGCAGCCCATATTTAATTTCCAGCGTTTCTTCAGAATCCACATTCATGTTCATAACCTATCAAACTAAAAAAGCCCGCAACATGTCGAGCCCTGCTTGTCCACTTTTTTCAGGATGAAATTGAAAGCCTGTGACCGCACCCCTGCGGATGGCCGCCGTGATGAGATGATCCCCGCTCCGCACCACCGCAAGAACTTGATCCGATTCTGTCGGCTTCATGTGATACGAGTGAACAAAATAAGCCCAAGTTCCCTCCGCTGTCAGAGCCAGAGGCGTTCCCTCCCACGAAATTCCCTCGGGACGTTCCAAACATTTCCAACCGACATGCGGCACCTTGATCCCCGACTCAGGAATCCGGACCACTTGTCCCTCGATGATTCCCAGCCCGGCATATGTGCCAAACTCTTCACTGCCACCAAGAAGCATCTGTGCTCCCAGGCAGATGCCCAGCAGCGGTTTTCCTGCATCCACCGCCTCCCGCAGGGCCTGATCGTGGCCTGCACGACGCAGACCCTCCATGCCATCGGCAAAGGCCCCCACTCCGGGCAGAATGATGCGATCCGCTGTTTTAAGCTCAGCCCCTTGTGTGGCCACACTCACCTTGGCTCCCAGATGCAGCAATGCCTTGA
>JAAUTS010000153.1 GCA_012031345.1 Blastochloris sp.
GAGGAGGGGATTTCTAATTTCCCCGCGTAAGGCGGGGCAAGCTGATTTCGAATTGGGGAGGAGCTAGGAAGTTACGAGTTTCTGAAAACTCTGGATTCATTCCGAACGTCGCGGGCGTTCTTCGCGTTCGCGGGCTTCGTTGACGCGTAGGGGGCGGCCACCGAAGTCCTGGCCGTCGAGGGCGCGGATGGCGGCCTCCGCCTCGGCATCGTCCATCTGGACGAAACCGAAGCCGCGGGGGCGTCCGGTTTCGCGATCGGTCAGGAGTTTGACGGAGTGGACTTTACCATGGGCGGCAAAGACTTCTTCCAGTTCGCTTTCGGTGGCTTTGAAGGGCAGGTTGCCAACAAAGAGACTTTTCATAGGCATCAGGGGTTAGGGGGCTGGGGATCAGTTCCGCTCCGGCCCACCCTGATGTTGCTGGGAACACAGGACAGGCAGGGAACAAGACGGGGTGAAATCATAGAGAAAAGAAGAAACAAAGGAGGAAGCGTCAAATTTTTCAATAAAACCCAAAGACTTTCTTTCCTGAATGGTAGCTCAAACTGTGTCCAGGTCGAGTCTGAAGCAAGAGTTATCCACAGGCTCAGGGACTGCTGATTTGGTGGCGACAACGGCCTTCACGTGCAAATTCATCCAGGCTGTCCAAGGTGGTGCGGGCGATGTTTTCCAGTGCTTCCTGCGTGAAGAAAGCTTGGTGGCTGGTGATGAGGACGTTGGGGAAGGTCAGGAGCCGCATCAAGACGTCGTCGTTGATAATGCTTTCTGAAAGGTTTTCGTAAAAATACCGCTCTCCTCCTCATAGACGTCCAGGCCCAGGGCACCGATCTGCCCGGATTTGATGCCGTCGATAGCGGCGTTGCTGTCGATGAGGGCACCGCGGCTGGTGTTGATCAAGGTCATGCCGGGTTTGAGTTGGGCCACGCTGCGGGGGTTGATCATGTGGTGGGTGGCCGGGATGAGAGGGCAGTGGAGGCTGATGATGTCGGAGCGGGCCAGGAGGGTTTCGAGGGGAACGTAGCGGGCACCGAGTCCTGTCATGATATCGTTTTCATAAGGATCGGAGGCGAACACTTCGCAATCGAAGCCGCGCATGATGCGGGTGAAAATCTGACCAATTTTACCTGTGCCGATCACGCCCACGGTTTTGTGTTCGAGATCGAAGCCGACCAGGCCGTCCAGGGAGAAGTTGCTTTCCCGCACCCGGTTGTAGGCGCGGTGGAATTTACGGTTGAGGGTGAGCAGCAGACCCACGGCGAATTCCGCCACGCTGGCGGGGGAATAAGAAGGAACGCGGGTCACGGTCAGAACGAGTTGAGCGGCAGCGCTGAGATCCACATTGTTGAACCCGGCACAACGCAGGGCCACCAGACGGCAACCTTGAGCAGCGAGGGTTTCGAGAATGGGACGGTTGAGTTCATCATGAACAAAAACGCAGACGGCATCGTGCCCGGCGGCCAAAGGAACGGTCTCGGGAGTGAGGCGAGGTTCCAGAAACTTAAGGTGATGTCCTGAAAGATTGGCGGCGTTAAGAAAGCGGATGTCGTAAGGTTTGCTGCTGAAGACGGCGACGTTCATGAAAGAGCCATAAAGCAAAAGGTCCTGCAGGACAAGGAATGGGTGGGGGGAGGGAAAGTTTCGAGTTTCGGGTTTTTAGTTGCAGAACACTGGAAACTAACCTCTGTCTTAAAACTCTGCGTAGCGGAAAGATTCGGCTCGTGGTCGGAGGGAGCTTGTGCTAGATTCGGAGAATCACGAAATAGTTATGAAAAAAATTCTGTTGTCTTGTGGAATGCTGGTTCTCGGGGCTTGGGCGATGACAGCCCAGACTCCTCCGGCGGTCACGCCGATCCCGCCTGCTTTGCAGCCCTTCATCAAAAACATTGAGGCACAATATACTCCCAAGCAGTTGTTGGAGTTGGTGCAGAAGACCAGCCCGACGGGTTGGAAATTGATCCAGGAAAAATCCAAGAATCCTCAGAGTGGAGGTCAGGGCTTTTCCCTGGCGGATTTTGAAAAGGTGCCGGAAAGCGAGCGGCAGGCTTTGATGAAGGCGTTCCAGCCCATTGTTTCGCAGGCGGTGACCAAAATGAGCACGCAGGAACAGATGGCATTGATCCAATCGATGCAAAATCTGGATGCCAACACGCTCATCGTGCCCTTGATGGGTTTGGCGGGAGTCAAGGGGTTCGACCCCGCCGCGAAGTAACACCACAGCCTCGCTGTCAGGCAGAATTTTGGATTCAAAATTTCCTCCTGCGCGGACCTCCCTCTTTATGAATGCCGAACCTACTCTCCTGCTTTGGGACATTGACGGAACCCTGGTCTGCACAGGCAAGGCGGGCGAGCTGGCGCTGGGTCAGGCTTTGGAACGTTGCTTCGGAGTGCGGGGCAGCATAGATCAGGTGGATTACCGGGGCCGCACGGATCGACGCATCGGGGAGATGTTGTTGGAAGTTCATGGCATCGAGCGCAGTCCGGCGCACTTGCACGATTTTATGGAGTGTTATCTGGGGCTCTTGGCAGAGGAGTTGCCGCGTCGGGCGGGAAAGGTTCATGCGGGGATTCTAGACATTCTGGAAATGAGCCGTGAACGACCGGGTTTTTTGAACGCGTTGTTGACGGGGAATTTGGAACGCGGAGCCAAACTTAAACTCGAACAATATCGGCTCTGGCATTATTTTGAATTCGGCGCCTACGCTGACGATTCCTCAAACCGCAATGAACTCGGTCCGGTGGCACTGCGGCGGGCTGAGGAAAAAAGGGGCATCGCTTTGAGCCGGAGCGGGTGGTGGTGATCGGAGATACGCCGCATGACATCGCCTGTGCGCGGGTTATCGGGGCGCGGGCCATTGCGGTGGCCACGGGAGGTTACACGAAGGAGGAGTTGTTGGCGCATGAGCCGGACGGACTTTTTGAGGATTTCCGACATCCGGAACGCTTTTTTGAGTGGATTGAAACAATACGATGACGGGTAAAGCGAGGCTGGACATGATCAGCTTCAGGTTCAGGATACCAGAATGATTCGACATCTCGGCCATGTGGCTTATGTCTCGGGAGATTACGAGAGGATGCGCCGTTTTTACCTCGAGGTGCTGGGATTGAAGGAAGCCTTTTCATTGCATCACGATGACGGGTCGCTGATGTTGACCTATTTTCAAGTTTCTGAGGAAAATTTTCTGGAACTGTTTCCCGCCAAGGAGGGGAGGGAGTTCTCCGCGCCCGGCTCGGGTTACTACATGCATCTTTGTCTCCTGGTGGATTCGATGGCGACAACGCAGGCGGAGTTGGAGGCCAAGGGTGTCGCGATCCAGCGTGGGCCCTCCACCGGGCGGGATGGAAACATCCAGTTGTGGATCAATGATCCCGACGGTAACCCGATTGAGTTCATGGAAATTCATCCCGACTCGCCTCAGGGCCGCGCGGCGGTCCGCTGGAGGGAGCAGGCGACCCAATCGACCAGGCAATCATGAGAAACGAACCCGGCTCGCCCATTTCGGTGTTGTTGGTTGAAGATGAGGAGGCTTTGCTGGATCTTTTGGGTCGGGTCTTGCGACAGAGCGGATTTACGATTTATGAGGCGGACAGTTCCGAGCAGGCACTGGAATTGTGGGCCAAGCACGCAGAGCAGATTGATGTCCTGGCCACGGATGTGATGATGGCACAGATGAACGGATTTGAATTGGCGGAGCAGTTGCGTAAGAGCAAACCGGAATTGAACGTGATTTGCATGACGGGTTACAGCACGGAGATGCTGAAGCGACAGATTGATCAAAACCCGGATTATAATATTTTACAAAAACCATTCCGTCCCCGTGACCTGGCCAATTTGATTCGGGGAACCTGCTTTTTCCGGCGGGGACCTGAGTTGGGTGAAGGGCAAAGCCGTGAGGAGAGAGAAGGGAATTTCTGATTTATTGGATCGAAAGTTAAAGAAAGGGTTCACGCGGGGGCGCGGAGGCGCGGAGAGCGTTGAGGGAGGGATCAAGTTAGCCGGGGCCGGGTTTCATTTCAGATCAGGAACGTTTTCAGGATTTATTATTCACTGGAAGAAACACCCAGGGTTGATCGTATTCTTAGGGACGCGGTTCGGTCTGGACTTTGTTCAGCTACAGTCTTCCCACTTTGCTCTCGTCTTGCTCTCTCCGTGCAGTCAGTATGATTTGAGAAAGAATGATTATCCGACTAGTTCTCTTAATAATTGTTTGTTTCACAGGTTGCTCGGGGCAACCAAGGCCGAAGATCGAACAAGCAAAGCAGGATTTTTAGAGAATGTATCCTGAAGTAGAAATTGTGGCCGTCAAAGTCTCTTTAGACGAGGTTATTTCCAGAACTTTCGAATTCACCTATCGAAAAAAGGGGAGACAGAAACTAAAAAAATAGAGTTCGACTATATGCAGCCAGAAGGTGAGCCGTATCAGTTACGACTCAGCCTTCCAGTTAAACTTCCATGAAAACAAAAGTTCGAACCATGCTCTCCAGCCAAACCCTGTTTTTTACTTTGGTTGCGCTGGTTAGCGGCGGTCCCACACATGCAGGGCTGACTGACTGCGGAACTTCTGCTAAAAGTTGATGATGACCAATCTTTCACAACAGATCTGCAATAGCCTATTCAAGCGCTTGGCTTGTATCTGTCTTATTTGGATTTTTGGTATGACGTTTGTTCAAGTGTTGCCAAGCTATACACACGAAGCAGGAGAAGATAAAATTACGGAAAGAATCTATTCGATTCTTTTTACTCCAGTGGTTCTCTCAGCAACGCTAGCGTGGGTTGCATCAAATTTTTATTCAGGTGAGGGAGTATGGTTTTATATTTTTCTGTTTAACTATGTTTCATTGACCATCTGCACTCTATTATTCCGGCAACCTCGTTTCTTTATCCCCTCAGCCACAGCACTCACCATTTTAGTAATAATTGCGACATATTTTGTTTCCAGCTTTTTTAATTATGCAAGTCGCAGTTCCTGAACAAAAGTAATCGAACCATAACATAGTCCCAATCCGCTACGAGTGTGGGGCATGATCGACGCTATACGAACCTACCCGGACCAAAATCTTTCAGCAGTGTAAAGGAAGACCGGAAAACTAGCCGATTGAATGAGTTCGCATTATTAAAACAATCAGTCTATCTTTAGAGAGTGGCAGAACATCATAATATCACTTTCGAGGTAGAAGGGCTTGAGTCCGAAGGTGGACACGTGCGCCTTGATGTTTTGCTGAAAGAATTAAGGCTACTGCAAGATGCTTTAAAAGAGGCCGAAGACGTAATAGATGATCAAGACGATGCTACAGTTTTTTACAAGGTGATAGACGCTTCTCATAACAGTCCTTTTAAAATAATACTTGAGCCTTTTGTGAAGACTAAAAAAAAACAGGAAAGCGCCTGTAGATCTAATAAGCAGACAGGCGGCCAGATTTTTTTCCGAGATAGAAAACTTGTCTCGTAACATTCCTCCTCCTCCAGAATCGGATAGGATGTTAGCGGCTATCAAAAATCTGGCTGGCGGTCAGGGTAAAGATTATAAGCGCCTCACGATATCCAACGGAGCTGGAGTGGTTACTTTGGACGCCAAATTAAAACAAAAAGTTGAGTATCTTTTACGGGATCAAATATCGTCCAAAGGCAGCTATCAAGGCGTATTAGACGCAGTAAATTTGCACAGAAATTTAAATATCGTCTGGATTTATCCAGAAGTCGGACCAACTAAGATTCTTTGCCATTTCCCTCCAGGAAGTCAAAGCAGGGTGGCGGGATCCTTGAAAAAGATGGTTAGGGTTTTTGGAACCAAATTTTTCCGTCCCAATGCAAACTTCCCTCATAGAATTGATGTGGATGATTTTGAGGTAATTGATGAAGATCTTTCCAAGCATCTAATAAATTTAAAAGGAATACTGAAGGATGTTAAGGGATCGGAAGGGCATAAGATTATAAACGGTATTCGTGATGAGTGGTAAAAAGACTGTTTATTATTGGGACTCCTGCGTCTATGTTGCTTGGCTTAAACAAGAGTCTGCTCATGCAGATTACTTGGATTCCATAAATGCGATTATTGAGTCCAATAAAAACGGGCAATGCACCATCATCACATCCACAATTACGATGACAGAAGTTTTGTCGACCAAATTTGATAATAACCAGCAAGAAAGAGAATTTGTCGATTGCTTCTCCTTCAAGAAACATCTTACTTTCGATGTAGATCCTCCGGTCGCCATGAAGGCCAGAGAGCTTCGTGACTATTATATATCTAATCCAATTACAGACAGGAAACTACTGGCCCCTGATGCTATCCACCTCGCTACGGCGATCATTTATACAGCTTCTGAATTCCACACTTTTGATAATGGTGAAAGCAAGGACAACCAAGGGAAGAAGGGAATTCCTTTACTTGACCTCGGCAGCAAGGTTGGCACTTACAGCCTTAAGATCTGTAAGCCCTTCATGCCGCATGAATCCAAATTGATTTGATCATGAAAACAAAAGTTCGAACCATGCTCTCCAGCCAAAGCCTGCCAAATCACGTCTTTTGCTTTGGTTGCGCTGGTTGCACACTCACTTCGCTCGTGGGTCACCGCCGATTTTAGCAAAAGTTATGGGAGCTTGGGACATTGGCATTTTCGATTGTGATGAAGCGTTAGACTTCTCGGCAAAGCTACAAGAAGGGAGGGATCTCTCGCTTGTGCATGCCACATTTCATGATAACGTCAAGTGTGAGGTCTCTCCTATTCCGGTAGATTTGTGCCATCGAGTCTTGGTCTGTGCAGAAGTGACAGCAGTCATTTTCGACCGAGATCCAAGACTGCCAGACGATTTAGGCCATTGGGCGTCTCAATTCAAGATAGGTAAAGAGCCAAAAGACGAAGAACTAAGAGTGTATGCCCAAGATGGCACCCTCCGCGTGCTGCGCGAATCCGAATTGAGAGACCTATGGGAAGAGTCCGAATCATTTGAACAGTGGAAAACACTTCTGAAAGACTTGGCGAGACGTTTGGGAGCCTACTATAAGCCAAAAAAATCCATCCCAAATGCCAAAAAAAGAAGAGGCAAAAAGGTGGTTGGCTATGTTGCTTCTGTGGTGAATATGATTAACTTTACGCTCAGCAGCAAAGATCATCTATCAAGAAAGTTATCCAGAGAAGTTGATTGTAAATGGCATAGAGGTGAAGAGTCACGTTGAAAGACTCGTCCACATTGAGTGTGTCAAGGATAAGACCATTGTAATACCATAAAATGCTAATCAGTGCTTCCAGCCAATGACCTTCATACCATCCACTCGCATGTAATGATTCCTGAGTGCGTAATAACAGGCTCAAATTTGTCCTTGGGCGGATCGACAACAAGGTTGAAATTCGAGATCTCAAGCTTATTAAAGAATAAGAGGGTATGGTGGGTGATTCCCCAAAGACTTTCTGGCCGAGCATGCTCGAAAAAAATGAATGATGATAATCGAATCATTTCGCACATTAAGCTGCCCGAAGGATACGACATCCGGGTTGCTAAGGCCTTTTGGTATGGCCTGTGCTTTTTGCTGGATCTGTGGGTTGCTGTGATGTCGCGAATTTCAAGCGAAGCGCAAAGTCAGATCTATCCCTTCGTTTTTGAAAGCTTTTTGATCTCCATGCTGTTGTCGGCATATTATTTTTATACGTTTCGAGATCGAGTTCGTTGGGTGGTGATGATTGGTCTGTTTGTTGCCGGGTTTTTCCTGGTGGAGATGCTCGTCAAGTTGTCCTGACCAATCCCGAACTTGGAGAGGGTTCACGGTGCAAGTTTAGAGCATCAAGGTGGGGAGCTTAGCGGTCGTTGGGGGGGAGAGTTCGGCTTGGGGGGTTTCGCTTTCGGGGGTGTCTTGGATGACG
>JAAUTS010000021.1 GCA_012031345.1 Blastochloris sp.
CCAGAATGCCTTTATTGAAATCCAAGCCGAAGATGACGTCATAGTCGTCGGCCTAGCCACTGCGGGCAACGTGACGACCACAAACGGTGCCATCACGATGATTGCGGGTAACGCCAATTCCTCGGATAGCGACGGGGTCAACGGTTTGAACACCTTGATCAATGCGGACGGGATTTACATTGGATCACCTACGGCCAACTCCACCACCTTGGTGCAGTCCGGCGGAGCCGCCGGGGCCATGACCTTGACGGCCACCGCCAACCTCGGACGTGTACGCGTCAGCGGTGGGGACACGGGCGGTGCCAATGTGCAGGTGATTTCGTCCGCTGATATGACCATCTCGGCCACCGGTGCCGCCACAGGTCCGGGCACACTGAGTGCCACCGATTCCAGCGCGGCCTTGTTGGTGCAGGGTGGATCGGCAGGCTCAACCACGGCCTCTGTGACTAGTAATAGCACTACGGCCACAGCTCAGGTCTCGACCTTGGGTGCAGGCGGTTTGAGAATTCAGGGAGGCACAGGCGGCGGCAGCTTCGCTTTAATGACCACAACCGGACGTCAGACCAGCACGGTCACGGGTGTAGCGGCAACGGATTCGATTTTGATCCAAGGTGGAACAACGAGTTCTGATAATGCCACCCGTTTCCGACGACGGGAACGGGGGCCCAGTATTATTACTTTGACCAATGGCAACATGCGGGTTGAGGGTGGGGTGGGTGGCGGCAGTTCTGCTCTTGTCAGTTCCTCTGGACTCAATGCCGGAGCCAATCTGGAAGGGCAACGTATCGTCATCAGCGCGGGAAATCTCGTTGTGGATGCGGGCAACAACGCGGCTGGAAGTTCTTCGGCCACGATTGAACTGACCAACCCAGGTGCAGCCACGCAGTTCATCGATGTGGAAGGGACGATCAGCGTCCTCGGTGGCGATGGTGGCGGTGAAGCAGCGACTATTCGCTCGGCTGGATTTAATTTGGTCAACGGACTGGCCCAAGACATCAATTCCCTCAATGCCTTCCTGATTCAGTCGGGAAATACGAATGGCGGAAATGCTTCGGTTGATTCTACGGGAGTCTTCGGACGTCAACAGATCGTCGTGCAAACAGGCAACCTAAGCATTCTGCAAGGCGCAGGAGCCGGTAATCAATCCTTCATCCGGGCTGCGGGGGACAACGGAGTCACACTGCCGGGTCAGGAAGCTCAACGCATCATTGTTTCCTCTGGAAATCTGATCGTAAGTGCCGTGGGTACCAGTGGACAAACGTCCTTCATTGATTTAATCAATGCCACCACCGCGACGCAGTTCATTGATGTGGAAGGGACTGTCACCGTTCAAGGAGGTTTAAGTGGAGCCTCAGCCCGGATTCGTTCCGCTGGCTTTAATACGGTGAATGGCTTGGCTCAAGATATCAACTCATTGAACGCCATGTTGATTCAATCTGGATCCGTTGGGGGTTCAGGTGCCTCTTTACAAAGCACCGGAGCCTTTGGTCGTCAGCAGGTGGTGGTGCAGACAGGAAACCTTAGCATTCTGGCCGGACTCACAGGGCTGGTAATTCTACCTTCATCCGTGGCGCTGGAAATAATGGGGCCACCCTGCCTGGACAGGAAGCCCAAAGAATTATTGTTTCCAATGGTAATCTCATTTTGGATGCGAATGGTGTGGGCACCAATCAGTCCTTTATCGAATTGACGAATGCTACGAATGCCACGCAGATGGTGGATGTTGAAGGAACCATAAGCGTCCTAGCTGGTGACGGCGGCAGTGAACTAGCCTTTATTCGTTCCGCTGGCTTTGATGCCGCGCTTGGTTTGGCCCAAGAGATTAATGCCTTGTCCGGTCTTTTGTTGGAAGGCGGCAATGTCGCAGGTGGTGGTAACGCCTTTATCGACGCCACAGGCTTGCAGGGTCGGCAATCCGTTGTGGTGCAAAACAACAACTTGCAACTTCTGGGTGGAACAGGTGCTGGCAATGCGGTCCGCATTTTGTCCGCTGGTTTGAACGGTGGTGTCGCTGGGCAAGAGGCGCAGAGAATTGTCGTCGCCAACGGTAATCTCATTCTTAATGCAGGTGATGTGACTCAGAACGGATCGACTGTCAGTATCACGCAAACAAACTCGGGTGCGGCCACGCAGTTAATTGATGTCGATGGTGCTACGGCTGGCACCATCACGTTGACGGGTGGGGCAGGAACGGGCGAAACAACATCCATCACAGCGGCAGGCTTCGCCGCCGCTGCGGGCATCTCCCAAGACATCAACGCACTGAATGGAATGGGTCTGAACGGCGGACTGGGTAACAGTTCCTCTGCTCTGGTCACAGCCAGCGGACTCCAAAGCAGCCAGATCATCACCGTGCAAAACAACAATCTGGCCCTGCTTGGCGGTAACGGAGACAATTCTGACGCCCGCATCCTGGGCCAAGGTTTGATTCAGAGCATTTCCATCCTGAATGGCAACCTCAACCTCACCGCCAACCAAGACCTAGGATTTGGTTTCAGCGATGCCATCATCACGGCGGATAACAATGCCAGCATTCAGACCATTACAGTGGCAGGGGCGACAGCAGGCTTGATCAATCTCCTTGGCGGAGCGGGCAACACAGAAATAGCCCAAATTTTGGGCAATGGCATCCAGTCCATCACCGCCGCCAATGGCATCACGGTCACCGGCGGCAGCGGCACCGATAGCACAGCTTTGATCACCAAGGCAGGCGATGCCACCGACACCCAGACCATCACCGTCACGGTGGGGAACTTCGACATCACGGGTGGTAACGGCACCAACGCCGATGCCATCGTAGCTTCGAATGGCGTCACCCAGACCATCAACGTTAACAACGGAGCCTTGCGTGTGCGGGCCAACCAAGACGCAGCAAATGCCAACGCCGATGCCACCCTGACCGCCACCAACTTGGCAGCGGTCCAGACTCTCAACGTCACCAACGGCGGCCTTATCGTCCAAGGTGGTGTGGGTGCCACCGAGTTGGCCAGCATCAGTATGACCGGAGCCAACGGACGTCAGAGCATCAATTTGATCACGGATGGTGATTTCACTATCCTGGGTGGTTCTGGAACCTCATCGACGGCTTTGGTGACCAGTGCTGGTACCAACGGGGGCGGAGCCAACCAGGAAGCCCAGCGCATCATCATGGATGCAGGTCAATTGATTGTGCAAGGCGGACCGGGCGCAGGCACTGGTGCCACAGCCGCCATTTCCCAGACCAACACCAATGCAGCCAGCCAGATCATCACCGTCAACGGCACGGCGGGCACCGATGGCACGGTCAGCGTTCTCGGCGGGGCTGCGGATAATAACACCGCGCTCATTACCAACGCGGGCAAAGTGGCCCAGACTATCACCGTGGCGCGCGGCTTGACCATCACCGGCGGCTTGGGCGACAACGCTTCCGCGGGCATCCTGGCCACCAATGCCGGCACGGGCAATCCGCCCAACGACGTGACTCAGACCATCACCGTCACCACTGGCGATGCCATCCTGACCGGGGGCGACGGAGAAAACTCCGATGCGTTCATCAGCATGGACAACTCATTGGCCGACAATTTCACCACCCAGCGCATCAACATTCTCAACGGCAATTTGCAGATCATCGCCAATAAAGATGCCGCCAACAACAACTCGGATGCGTTTATCGAAAGCCGGGCGCTCTTTAGCGATCAGGTCGTGACGGTGTCCGGTGCCACTGCGGGGGTCATCACCATCGAGGGCGGTGCGGGCACCACGGAAACCGCTGGTTTCCTCAGCCGCCGCAACCAAACCATCACCGCCGCCAACGGCATCAACATGACTGGCGGCGATGGAACTGACAGCAATGTCTTCATCACCTTGGAGGGCGCGGATGGAACTTTCCAACTGATCAACGTCACCAACGGTGATTTCAACATCTTGGGGGGGACTGGCACCAATGCCGATGCGTTGGTCCGCACGAACGGGACGCTCCAAATCACCACCGTTTCCAACGGTAACTTCCGCCTCCAAGCCGACCAAACCAACGCAACCACGGCCAACGCTGATGCCATTGTTGAGTTCGTGGATAATCCCGCCAAGGCACAAATCGGCCAAGGCCTGAACGTGACCGGCGGTGTGATTTTGGTGCAAGGGGGGCTGGGTCAGGACGAGAACGCCAGCATCCGCATGCTCGCCAGTAACACTGGCGCGTTCCCCGATATCTCGGTGCAGGAAATCGAAGTCACCAACGGCATGTCCGTGCTCGGTGGCGCGGGCCAGAACTCCAACGCGTCGGTCATCAGCGACGGCCTTAACAACAGCGGACTTCCCCTTGATGCGCAAACCATCCGCGTCACCAACGGTTCCTTGCTCGTTCAGGCGGGCAGCGACATTGTGGACGGCGGCAACGCCAGCATCCAAGCCACCAACATAGGTGCGGCCACGCAGACCATTCTAGTCAATCAAACCATCTCGGTTCTTGGCGGCACGGGTCTGGATGCCGATGCCTTGATCAGCAGCGCGGGCTTCAATATGGCCGCCGGTGCGGCCCAAGCCATCACGGCAGGCACAGGCATGAGCGTGACCGGCGGCGCTGGTGACAACTCCTCCGCAGTAGTCAACCAAAGCGGCCTCCTTGGCACTCAGACCATCACGATCACAACGAATAACTTGACCGTGACCGGTGGTGCTGGTGATGCTGCTTCCGCTTCCATCAACTCCAATAGCAGTGTGACCACTGCCGGTGCTGAAGGGCAGCGGATTGTGGTATCCAATGGCAATCTGATCCTGACAGCTGATGCCAGCAGTGTAGCTCAAGGTGGATTTGCTGAAATCAACGCGACCGATGCCGCTGGGGCGCAGCGCATCCTCGTTTCCAACGCCATTACTTTGACTGGCGGCTTAGGTAATAACGACTTTGCCCGGATCAACGCTGCGGGTGTCAGCCAGAATATCACCGCCACAGGTGCCGGAATCGCTCTCAACGGTAGTGTTGCTGGCGGAGCCAATACCGACAACTCCGCCTCGTTCCGCTCAGCCGGAACCCAGACGGTCAATTGGAACGATGCCTCTTCCTTGGTGCTCAATGCCAACCAGGGGGATTCGACGGATGGAACCTTTGGCACCTATGGCGCGGGCATCGTCAGTGTGGGTAACCAGAACATTGGCACAAGTTCCGGCGGTGCTATCGACCTTAACGGAGGCACTACGGCAGCTGCTGCGGCTTTGATTCGCAGTAACGGAACTCAGGATATCACCTCACGCGGGGCCATGACTCTGGATGGAGGAACCGTGGCGGTGGCCGACAACTTTGCGCTGGTGCGCAGCACGGGGGTGCAAAACATCACGGTTACCACGGGTGGCTTGACCTTGAACGGCAACAATGGCAGCTCGACCGCCTTGGGTGGAACCCTTCAAGCGGGTGCTGGTATTCTCGGTGCCGCTAACCAGACCATCAACGTGAATGGAGGCAATGCCAATCTCAATGGCGGAACCACAGCGAATAGCCGCGCCTTGGTTGAGATGACGGCGGCTGGCTCGGATCAGACAATCAATGTCACTGCGGGCAACTTGAACTTGGACGATGGCACCGGAGCTGATGCGGTCATTCTTTCCGCCGGCACGAGCGCCATTGGGCAGGTCATCACGACCAGCGGCACGACCAATCTTTCCGGCACGGACGGCTTCCAGTCCTTGATCTCCGGCGTGAACACCGTGTTGAACAATAACGGCGGCATCTGGACCGGAGTGGCCAATGTGGTTTCCACCACCCAAGCCACTGTCAACAACAGCGGTGCCTTGGTCATCAATGAAAGTGCCGGTCTCACGGGTGGCATCACTGGCCCGACCTTGGTTTTTGTGACGGGCAACGCCTTGGTGGGTAATGTGAATGCGGCTCTGGGAGCTGACACCCGTCTGCGGACCAATGTGGGAACCATCGACTTCCAAGGGGTTGGCACCAAGACGGTCAACTTGCGTGAAACCGATGCGGTGGGTCTCCAGGGAATCGTTGGCACGGTGAACCTCGTGGCGGGTGGCACGATCAGTAACGCTACAGCGGATCTGACGGCAACCAATGCCACGTTGCGCGCCACGGCGGGAGATATCAACTTGAACAACGCCGCCAATTCGGTGGCCACCTTCAACGGCTTGATCTCCGATGCGGGTAACATCACCTACACAGGAGATTCTGCCACGACCTTTGCCAATCGCGCGGCTTCGGTGGACATTGGTTTGGTGACAGATCCGGGAGTGCAGGCTCAGGCCAACATCACGGTGAATCTGAGTGCAGGTGCTATGACCGTCACTGCGGCCCAAGTGTTGTCCACGGCAGGTAATATGGATTACACCGCTGCCGGGGGCATCATCTTGGCTGGAGGAACGAAGGTTGCAGGCACGGCACCGGGAGCGGGTGATGGGTTGATCACCACACTGGGAGGCACGCAGACTTACAACAGTGCCGTGACCTTGAACACGGATTACCTGATCACCGCCACGGGAGCTCCTGACACGATCAACTTCAACAGCACCATCAATGGCCCCGGTGGTTTGGGTATCGGTTCCACACCGAACTTCAATGGCAACGTTGGAGCAACCACTCCTTTGGCTTACTTGAACTTGAACTCTCCGGTGAGCAGCAACTTCAATCTGGACAACGGATTGGTTGTGGTGAATGGCAGCATTATCAACGCGGGTGGGGGTAACTTCAACGTGCTGGGTAACAACATGACCTTCGTGGTGGACAACGGAACGGTCGGTCCCGGTGCCGGAGTCTTCACGGGTGGAACCATGACGGGTGGCGGTTTGGGCAGCTTGACTATCTTCGCCGCCAATCCGGCTGGAATCACGGGCTCCGCCATTCCTCCCACGCAAAACTTCCTAGTCTGGAACGGAACACCCGGTGGTGCCGCTGTCCTGCCTACCGGCTTCCTGGTGGCGGTCAACTTCAAGGCTCCGCCACCCGCGGATGGTTTGAACGACCGCAAGAACAAGCGGAAAGACATCGAAGCGGACTACACCATTTCCTATGAGGAAGGTGTGAATGCCGGAACCATGGTCACGGTCTCGGGTATCCCGCTGGCTCAGCCTGGCGTGGCCGCAGGAGACAGAATCAAAATTGGCGGGCTGCTGACCACCAGTTACGGGGTCAACTCACCGGAGGCGATCAACAGCTTCTACTTCGGACGTGACGTGCAGACTCCGGTACAGATCGAAACGGACAAGCTGGTGAACGGCGCCCAAGTGAGCCCGAACCGGAATTAAAGAGGAATAGAACAGGAAGAACGCCAAGCACCGCCAAGGGTCCAAAGAAAAACTTAGCGAAACTTAGCAAACTTCCTGTTGAAAAGAAAAGATTGTCGAAAGAGATGGAAACGTAAAGATGGTGGGAATCGGAAGGGTGCTTCCGGTTCCGCAACTCGGAAAAGTATGAGGAAAGAACAAAAGGCAGTTTACAGTTTACAGTTTGAGGTTTTCAGTTTGCTGAAAGCTTCTTGCCTCCTTGCCCCATGCGCCTTGCTCCTTGCAGCTCCGCTGCACGCCCAGGATTACGAGAAGCTCGCGCCTAAAACTCCTCCATCGTTGGAAAAACAGGCGGAGGAAAAAGAAAAGGAAGAACCCGTTTCCCGCTTTGAAAAAGTCAAGCCCAGCACCCCAGGACAAACGAGCTCCGGCACTCAGGTCGGCAGTTTTGAAAGAGTCAAACCCTCCGTCCCCGGTCAACCCGCTTCCGGTGAACTGGCTTCCAATTTCGAACGCGTTCAGCCCTTGGTCGGGGGTTTGCCCGAACAGGTCATCGCGGACCGCACCCTGCCTGCGGGCATGGATCAGATCCAACTCTTGGATGCCTTGCAGGGTCTGGTCTTCGTGGACAATCAGCAGGCCATTCAGCCTGACGGGGTCTCCGGGGTTTCCGGGATCAAAGCGGATGGTTTGACCGACTTGCAGACAGCGGCTTTTCAGGAGATTGCCTCCAAATACATCGGTCAACCCGTCACACTAGCCAAACTGAACGAACTTAACCGGGAAGTGGTGGCTTACTACAACGCCAATGATTTCCCCGTGGTGGATGTGGTGTTGCCCGAACAGGACATCACCCAGGGAGTGGTCCAATTGGTTGTGCTCAAGGGCAAACGTGGCGAGGTCAAGGTGGAAGGCAACAGGTGGTTTGGCAGCAAACTGCTGGCCTCCCAGATTCGGACCGGGGACGGGCAGGAAGTTCGTGGTAAGAAAACCATGGCCGACCTGGATTGGTTGAACCGCAACCCCTTCCGTCGTGTGGATCTGGTCTATGCTCGTGGCTCTGAAGTGGGCGAAACCGACATGGTCTTGAAAGTGCAGGATCGTTTCCCACTCCGCATGTATGCGGGGTATGAAAACTCGGGTAACAAACGCACCGGGGACAATCGCTGGTTTACGGGCTTCAACTGGGGCAATGCCTTTTTCCTCGATCATCAGCTTAACTACCAATACACCACCAACAATGAGACGGAACTGTTCTCCGCCCATTCCGGTTCCTACACCGCGCCTCTTCCCTGGCGGCATATCCTGAACTTCTTCGGCAGCTTCGGGGAAACCAAAACGGATGACCTGATTCAAAATGTGTCGGGCCGGAGTTATCAAATCAGTGGGCGTTACACCATCCCCCTGCCCAAGTTTCAGAACGAAACCTTCACCTACAACCAGGAAATGGCCTTTGGATTTGATTATAAAAACACCAACAACAACTTGGAGTTCGGCGGGGTGAGCGTATTGGACACAGTTACGGAAGTGAATCAGTTGGTCGCCACTTACCAGGGCGGCTTACGGGATCCTTGGGGCAGCACCAGCTTCGGGGCGAATCTCTTTTATAGCCCGGGCAATTTGTTTCTGAAAACACGGATACCAACTTCAACGCACAACGGGCCGGAGCCACGGCGGATTACACCTATGCCAGGATCAACCTAGAGCGTGTGAACCAATTGCCAGGTGGCATGAGTCTTTTTGCCCGGGCCGTGGGGCAGGTTTCCGATGCCAATCTGTTGGGCAGCGAACAACTCGGAGCGGGTGGTTTCAACACCGTCCGTGGTTACGAGGAACGTGAAGCCAACGCCGATAACGGCTTTTTCACCAACCTGGAACTGCGTTCCCCCAGTCTGAAACCTCTGCAGTGGGCGGGGCTGACTTCAGTCCGGGATGATCTTCAATTCCTGGTGTTCTGGGATTACGCTTCCCTGGGCAACAAGTTTTTGGTGGCAGGAGAAGATGCCAGCACCCAGCTCAGCAGCGTGGGGCCTGGTTTCCGTTACGTCATCAATCCCTACCTGACCATGCGTTTCGACTACGGCTTCCAGTTGACAGACTCGGAAGTGGCGGGAAGCAACGACCGCTTCAGCTCACGTGCCCACCTGGGTCTGATCCTGAGTTATTAAAGGTTAAACAGGAAGATCGCGAAGTTCGCCAAGTCGCAACTTCCAAAGACATGGTAAGGTTTCGTTTCTGTTCCATCTTAATGACAACTGTTGTGCCTTGCCGTGGAATGTTTCGGAAAAAAAACTTTGCGAGCTTGGCGCACTTCCTGTGAACCGTTTCCGTAACCGCCATAAGTCTCGACATTGCTTGCCACTTCACTAGTTTTTACGTAATTATCTAGGGTATGTCTGAGCTATCAAAACGCGCCGCATCGTCCATGGATTCCCTGCCCCGGACGGATGATTTTTTGGCCAAATTTCAGCAGGACGCGGCGCGCTTGACGGTGGAGATCAATCAGGCCCGCCAGGCAGCGGTGGAGGCGGAGCAGAAAGTTCTTTTGGCGGAAAAAGATCGACAGGCCGGGGAGGCAAAGCTGGCGACGGTGGATTTGGCTCGCAAGGAGGCGGAAGCGAAGCTGGCGGTGGCGGAAAAAAGCAGGGAGGACTTAACTTCCAAACTCCAACGGGCGGAAAAGGGACAGGAGGATCTCCAGGCCAAACTCAAGGAGGCGGAGAAGAACGCCGAAGTCAGGGAAGCGAAGTTACGTGAGTTGCAATCCTGGCAGGATGAAGCCATCGAACGGGCCAAGTCCATGTTTGGTAAACACGAGGAATTGATCCGGGCCTTGGAGGAGAGCGAACAGGCGGAGCAGGCGGCCTTGCAGAAAGTTTCCCATCAGCAAGCGGTGCTGGCGGATTATGAGAAAAAACTGAGCCTGGAGAATGAGCGCCATCTGACCCAGCTCAGGGAGCGGGAAAATGTGTTGCGGGACTTGGAGAAGGATCTGCGCCAGAAAGAGGATCAACTTAAGGTTTTACGTGCGGAAAAGATGCGTTGAGCAAGAGAGTCGAGGCGATTGACCGCGATTTCGAGCTGCTCAAAAATGATAACCAAAAGATGCAGCAGACCCTGCTCAAGAGCGAGCAGGCGGCCCGGCAGGAGAAGTTGGAGCTGGAACGGGAGAAAAATCAGCACCTGCAAATTTTGGAATCGGAAAAGAAACGTCTGAGCAGCCTGGAAAAGGAAAAGGAAAAACTGGATCTGGTGCTGGGAGAAAAAGACAAGGGTCTGAACGAAACGAGGAGCTTTTTACAGGAGGCCCGTGAGGCGATGGCCCGCAGCCAGCGTATGGCTGAGCAGGCCATGAGCGAACTAAATGATGCCCGCAGTCGGGGCAAGATGATGGAAGAGGAATTGCAGAACACCAAGCGCGGACTGGAAAGTGAACGTCTGACCATGCCAGAAAACGCTTGGAAGATCGTCAGAAGGAATTTCAGGCCTTGCAGGGGAGCGTCACAGCGGTGCAGATCCGTTTGGATGAAGCCAACGAGAAGCTGGCCCGGAGTGAACGCGATCAGGCGGCGGCACTGCGACGCATTCAACAGTTGGAGGACACCTTGGCCGAGACGCGGGATGCGTTGCGGGCCAAGGAGCTGGAATTGGAAGCGGCCCGTCGGGAACTGGTGCCGCTGCAAACCAGTCTGGCCCAGGCGGAGGTGGATTTGCATCAGGCCCGCAACGATCTGGCCGCCAACAACCATGAGTTGGAATTCATCATGTCGCGCATGGGTTTTCTGAGTGAAAAAGTCAGCGGCAGCTCCACATTAAGAGCCCAGCCACGGGGTGAGCGGTTCAGTCCGGCGATGCCCACCTCCCCGCAAGCGGCGCCCTCTTTTGGCATGGCTTATGCCCCTTCGCGTTCGGTCGCCCCGCTGGCGTCCACCACGGTTCCGCTGAGCTCCGGTCCGGCCCAGGCACCGGGAGTATTCAGCATGACCGGGATCAATCTGGAGCAACTGGCACTGGTGGATTTTCCCGGAGACCTGGCCATCAGCATTCCCGAGCTTCTCTGCGCCTGTCTCGACCCGAACTGGCGTGAGGCTTTCATCGCCGGGCAAAAACCGGAGGCGTTCCGTCTCATCCCCAAGGAGGCGCCCGTGGCTGCGGGGGGACATTTTTATGAGGTGATTGAGGAGTTTATGGATTGGCTGCTCTCCGACGCGGCTTCCAGCCAGGGGGTGGCGGAGTGGAATGAGCAGGAGTTGTGGAAGGCGATGCATGACATGTTGTTGGAACATAGACTCAATGCCTTCGTGGCCCAGGGTCAGTTTAATGAGACCAACTTTTTGAGCCGTCGTCTGCGCTCCTTCTGTCAGCGTCTGGGTCAGTTGCGTCAGCAGACGACGGGGTTCCGGTTCTGGGCGGATGTGTTCCCGCCGGAGTTGGTCGATGTGCCGCGCGCGGTCTTCCCCATGGGGGATCGGCGTTTGGTGGTGACGGGGAGCATCCATGGAATCCGGCGTCACGCGCAGTGGGGCTTGGAGTTGGTGGATTACAAGGTGCTGCCCACGGCAGCGGAGGGAAATCATCTTCTGCCCCTGGCCTTGAACGCCTTGATTTTGGGAGCCCTACGGCCCAACACGGGTTTTGGTCTGGGCCTGGAGATTTTCAGCCCTGAGATCAGTGCCATCGCCGTTCCTCACGCGGAGGTCAACGCCTTGTTGCGTGAGCGGGTGGTGCCTGTGTTTTATGAGCTGGTCAATCGTCCGCTCCCTGCGGATTTGAAGAACCTGAATCTCAACTTTATCCTTCAACCTTCCGGCCCGGCCGCATTGCGCTGAATCGATCCAACCGAAAATTTCTTTTGTGAACACTGAGAGCAACCCCACGGTTCCCCAACGTCTGCGCCAGGCCCGCAAAACGAGCCCGAGTTATCTGCTCCATGCGCTGGGGGAACAAGGCTGGGTTTTACTGCTGAGCGTGGTGGTCGCGCTGATCCCTGTCAGCCTGTATCTGCTGCTGCAACGTCCGACCTATCAAGCGGGGGTCAGTTTTCAAATGGAAGTGACTGACCCCAGCAGCGGCGCCATGGCGGCTCCGAGTGCGGGTTGGGCGCTGCTGCCCAAGCTGCAAAGCCCCACTTTGCTACGCGATACTCTGGCCCGTTCCACGCGGGTGGATGGCATCGCGGAGGCCTCCGGCTTCTCCGGCTCCAGTGCGGATTTGGATGGGCTTTCCCAACACCTGGCTTCTGTGTTGGAAACCAAGATTGATCCCAGCTCGGGCAAGGTGGAGTTGTTTTTTAACACGCAGCAACCCGAGGCGGTGGAAGCTTTTTTACCGGATCTGATCAGAAATTTTGCCTCCATTGCCGGAGTCAGTGTCCGGGACACCAAGCTCAGTCGGATGAAGTTGCTGGAGGAAAGTCTGGGTCAGGCCCAACAGGAGTCGGCCCAGGCTCAGGAAAAACTCAAGGTCTTTGTGGAGCAAACCCAGGTTTTGGACCCGGACGGCAGCGGAAAAATGATCCAGCGTCTGGATTATTTGAATCGCCAGTTACAACAGGTTTCGGAAGACGCCGCGCAGTGGAAGTTGGATTACGAAAAAGTCGATCCTCTGCGTGGCAATGCCGAGGCACTGCTGGAAGTGCCGGAGATTTCGAATCATTCCACCATCAAGAATATCCGCCGCCAGATCAAGGAGCAGGAAACCTTGATTGATAAATTGATCGAGGCTGGCTCCACGGAGGACAAGCCGGAAATCGTGGCGGCCCGACTGCGTTTGGAGGACATCGAGAAAATCCGGGCCGACGCCGCCTTGCAGTTTCCGGACCTTTTATTGAATGAATTCAAGAAGGCGGATTTTCTCAGAAAACAGGCGGAAGAACGGGTCCAGCAGCAGCAGGTCTTGGAGGAAAAACTCAAGCAAGAGGGTTTGAACCTGGCCACCTTGAAAAGTGCGGCTGACGCGGCCCGCAACCGCTATGAGGGGCTGCTTCGCACGCAGGTGGACGCGCAGGCGGCCAAAGAGGAGGGCCAAGCCCAGCCTCTGCCTCTGGAGCCCGTGGCCCTGCCCCGCGTGCTGGTGGGTTATGAGAGTCAGATTCTGCTCTGGGGCTCTTTTGGTCTGGGATTGTTGATAGGCTTGATCCTCATGATCTCCGCGCACAATCGCAATCAACGTGTCCGCACCGTGCATGAAGCGGAACAGGCTCTGGCGGTTCCCGTGATCGGCGTGGTGCCCTTGGATGAGGGCATCCGTAAGCTCAGCCCGGACGCCCTGGTGCAGCGACGCAAGGAGGAGCCTCTGATGGAGGCCTTTCGCAGTCTGCGGGCTTTTGTTGCCGTGAGCACTCAGGACAAGCCTTGCCGCTCCTTCCTCATCACCAGCCCCAACCCAGGCGATGGCAAAACCTCCGCTGCGGTTCATTTTGCCTTGGCTCTGGCTCAGAGCGGCAAGAAGGTCTTGTTGGTGGACGCGGATTTGCGTCGCCCCAGTCTGAGCCGGGAGATTTTATCGAGTGATCAACGGCCTGGGTTGGCTGATTATGCCCTGGGCATCGACACGATTGAGAACTTGGCGGTGGAAATCATTCCGAACTTGTGGGTGTTGCCTGCGGGTCGTCGCATCCCGAATCCGGCAGAGTTGTTGAGCAACGCCTGGGTGGCGGATTTTATGTTGGAAGCCTTGTCCCGTCATGAAGTGGTGGTGTTGGACTCCGCGCCGATCAACACGGTGGGGGACACGGTGTTGTTGTTGCCGCAGGTGGAAGGGGTTTGTCTGGTGGTGAATGGAAAAATAATCAGGTGGAATCGGTGGCGCGGGCAATTCAGACGATCCGCACTGCTCAGAGTGATTTGTTAGGATTGATCTTGAATCGTATGCCGAAAAGTTCAGTCGTGACCTACGGCGACAAGCCCAAGAGCACCCCAAGTGTGTAGCAACTGTGTCAGACGCCGGGGTTGGTGAGGGTGCCGTCTGGCACAGACGGCAGCAGGAAGAGTCTGGAGGGGCTGCGGCTCAGGGTTTCAAGGCGAGGTTGCGGATGGGTTGCCAGGCAACGTCCAGATTGTGGAGTTGCATGACCAGATCCTTCAAGGGCCAGACGCGGACGGAGAGGCCGTGGGTTTGAATTTGGATGATGTGGCCGCCCAAGCGGGAGCTTTCTTCGTAACCATGGAGGTGAAGGGGGAGACCTTCGACGGAGATGATATTTTGGAGGGTGGGATTGGCCGCATAGATGCCGCCGATGTTCCAGGTGCCAGCTTCGTGTGAGGCCAGCTTGAGGTTGTTTTTGGCGTTGTAACCGTCCACCAGCTTGAGTCCTTCCAGGGGAAGATAAAAGGCGGAGGCGAAGCGCAGATGGGTGCAGGGTCCCTGGATTTGAACGGCGGCGAGGCCGATGTTTTCACGGGCCAGAGTTTCCTGGATCCAAAGATGGACGTTGTCTGTGGCGGGACATTCCCAGTGACGCAGGGTTTCGGGCTGGCAGACGGCGACGGCCAAGAAGGGGTAAGCCGCCTGAGTGGAGGGAGTGGCGAGGGAGGGGCTGATGAGTTCGGGACCGCTGGGCGAGGGGTGTTGGACTTCCAGGTCGATGATTTGCATGGGGGTGTCTCCCTCGGGGTCGGACCAGAAAACTCTGGGATGGGCCACGTTGCCCTGAACGATGGTTTCCCCGTTGCGTTTGAACCAGTTGGTGGTGCCGATACCGATGAGGGGCCAGTCCTTGGGGAAGCGGGTGAGTTCGGCGGCAACGTCCTGCCAGTCCACCGTATGATAGAAGTCGCCCCGGAGCAGGCGTTCCACGGTGTTGTAGGAGTAGAGGGTGGGGCGTGGGTTTTCATGAGAGATGAGGTGAGGGCGGGAGCTTAGAGTCCAAAGGTCAAAGTCCAAGTTTAGGGCCATTGACTTTAAGCCAGCGTTCGGATTCTTTCCAGTCGGGGCAGGCTTTTTCCACGTGGACCAGAAACGGGGAGAATGGTTCATCTCCCGCAGGTGCATGAGTTCGTGGAGAATGATGTAATCCCGGACGCGGTCGGGTGTTTGAATAAGGCGCCAATTGAGGGAGAGACTGCCGCGGCTGGAGCAGGAGCCCCAGCGGGTGCTTTGATTGCGGATGGTGATGCGTCCGACTTTGAGTTGGTGTTGGGCGGCGAGTTCCGCGACGCGCGGGGGGAGTTCGCGTTTGGCCAACTGTTGAAGCCAGGCCTGGATCATGGGACGGAGATTGGCGTGGGCGTCACGGACGGGGATGCGTTCCTCTCCGAGGAGAACCTGAGGGGGCTGGGTTTGGTCGAGGATGCGGAGGGTCTGTGTCTCGCCCCGGAGCAGGACTTCCGTGCCCGCGCTCCAACTGCGGGGGGAGACCACGGTGGCGTCCATGCGGCGGAGTTGACGTTCGATCCAAGTGCTGCGGCTGCGGGCAAAGTCCAGGGCCTCCTGACGGTTGCCGCGGCGCGGGATGGTCAGGGAGAGGCGCGGTCGGAGCGAACGTAGAGAAGGTAGCGGCGGGCGCGGGGATTACGTCTGCTGTGGACCGGGAGGCGAAGGGAGCCGACCTCGATCCAATCCTGGGGCTCGACGAGCGGCTCGGGTTGGTGAAAGAGAAAGGCGAGTTGATCCAGCACGGGGGGAGTTTCGTGTTTCTGCGGGTGGGTTTCAAGTTTTTATGAAGAAGGCGGAAATGAACAGGAAGCCCGCGAAGGATCGCCAAGGTTTGTTGCTTTGCGTTTGGGCGTGTTAGGAGCGAGCCGCCACGCGCAGATGACGTGACAGGCCAGACTAGCGACTGCCGTTGCACTACCAAGGCGCGAGCGACGGCGCGACGCCTGCGGGGGCGTTTCGATTCAACCGGCGACAGCCGCACTCCGCCCCCATCAGCAGGCAGCGTGCAAGTGCGGTTCATCGGCGTTGGACCGAGGGTTTTGCGTTCGTCGCTACTCGCGAAAGCGGCCTAATCCCGCATTTTCTTCAATGCATTCTCAATGTGTCTTGCAGTCTCCGCTTCCGTCCATTCTTCCTTAATCTCACTATCTATCACACTCGAAAGCACTTCTCTGAATGTCTGTTTGGTTTCAGCGCGTAAGATTTGTGCTTCGTCACCACCTCTTACAGCGACATTTAGCTTTGACATGGCGGCCAACAATGCGGTGGCGACCTTTCTTGTCTTCTGCTTCGCTAAAGAGCGTGCCGCCTCTTGTTTTACTGCCTCAGAAGGGTCGTCAAGTAGTGATGCCACAAGGTCGATTTTACCAGCAGTGACAAGCTCTTTCATATGCTGATTGATCGAATCTCGCGATCCCTGTTCGATAGCTACAAGCAAGGCTTCTGCGGATTTTTTACTTTCATCCGATACCAATCGAAGATTTTCGCGTGATTTCATTTCATTGCCCGCCTCCACACGGTTGATATAGCATCCCATCGTGATGATTAAAAGTATTGCAATTATTGTGTATTTCATACGCTTCCTTTCCGCTCTCTAAAAGCCGCTGTTATCCAATGCAACGCTTGATCCATCGTCAACCCAAGTGCCTGTCTGTCGTTTCAGTTTGAAATGGGCTCTCCAATCGAAAAAGTCGGAGCAACGATACCAACGATTTCCGATCATAACTCGGGCAAATTCCCCAAAATGATAACGCAATTCAAAGGTTTGCCCGTCTGATCCAGTAGAATGCCGAAGAAGATGATTTGGCGCATCGGTGGACGTTATTTCACCAATACCATGGTTATTGTGGGATTTTGTCGAAGCTGCATATGGGTTGTTTTCTTCATCGCTTGGAGTTGTATCGTCATTTCCTATTCTGTCATCTGATGGAAAAGAAACCGGCAAATCTGAAGCAATAGGCTGTTTATCCCAAAGAACACCAGGAACGACATCAAGTTTGTCCTTGCCATAGAGATGAGGATTAAGCACTTTTGCTTTAATGCGGCGACTAACATCCCATTTAGTGTTGGCGCCACCTTTTAAATCAGTAGCAAATATGAAATGCAGTGTGCCTGCTCCTGGAGGATCGATTGTCGCACCTTTATGAGAATTCGATCCAGTCAGGTCTGGGTGGTCATAGTCAGTAATAATTGAGGCCGGGGAGATGGTGAATTTGAAATCGTATCCCCCGTCTATGACTATTCCCGAGCCAGTTGTTCCATCGCCCGTCTGAATAGATGTGGCTCCTGTTTGTATCGGACGATCTGCCGCCTTTTGACCACTAGACCAAATCACCCATACATTCACTTTTGCCGCCTCTTGCCCGCCGTTCTTGACTTTTACTTTGACGACAGTTTTGCCTGTTGTGTCTCGTTTAACGCGGCGTTTCAGTGGCTCGTTTGGAACAGCCTCTCCACCCTCCCACTCCAACAAGCTTTCAAATAGCTCCTTCGTCGGCCCCTCGGCTTTGAGTGTCACATAGTCATCAGCAATCTCGGTGCTCTTCTTCGGCGAAACAAAGTGTTTTTCTCCGGTCGCGCCTTTGATGCTGGGCACCATGTCACCGACCACTCCAACCACCCTATCATCGGCTTAATCTCAACAGGCAGGAGGTTGACCGGAGTATTGACATAGGAGCCGTAGCCGGACTCGACGGGATTGAGTGAAAAGTTGTAGCGGCGGGGTTGGACGAGGGGGAGTTCCGGGGGTAAGCGCAGAATGTTGGTATGAGAGGAGACGGCATCACCCGAAGTGGTTTTCTTTTGCCACCAGGGTCGAGGATTTCCAGAATCTTGGGCAAAATAGGTGAGGCTATCCCAATAATCCCAGGTCTCATAGTCGATCAGGGTCCAGTAAAAGTCCCCTGGATCGGATTCACCGGGTTGGAGCTTATAGAATTTTGTGCGATTCACATCGAATTCACCGGGGAAGGGTTGGATCTCAAACATTTCGATCTCTTCACCCAAAGCTAAATCTAAAGCCTTTTCCCGGCTTAAAACCAGCCTGATTTCCCATGGATCTGGCAGAGGTGGAGCAGGTTGACCTGGCGGTGGTGGGGTGGCAGGGGACGTGGGGTGAAGAAAATCCATTGCTCGCTATTGATGACCACGGAGGTAAATTCTATTTGGCTGACAGGTTCATAAAGAGAGGCCTTAAACCAGCCCCCGGCCTGAACTTGGCTGATGAAGACTGGCATCCAAAGCAGTGAGAGTAAGGCGGTGGAAGCTTTCATGGGGAACTGGGGATGTTGGCGTATTGAGGGGGGTAGGGTGCGGTATATTCCGGGGGCAGAGGAGGGTTCAGGAAACTCAGCAGATATCTGAGATTGCGTTCTGTGCCTTCAATATTTTCCCATTTAACGGCCCAAAAGCCTTTTTCAGGGATTTCGTCACCAACGGCTCCGCGAATGTAGAGGCGCAAGGTCTCGAACTGGCCGAGTGCCCAGATAAGCTCAGTGCGATCGGGTTGAACCCTGGCCCAGTAAATATAGCGTTGCAGGGCATCGAGATGGGTGGCGGGGTCCAGCCAGGTTTTGGCCAGCACTTCGCGGAAAATTCTCTGGCCTTCTTTGGGGTCGCCCTTGGGATTTTTAAAGTGGTAGTCCATGAGGAGTTGGATGGAACGCTCACGCTGGGCTTCCAGGACGGGACGTTTGAGGAACTCCTCCCACTCAGGCAGAACTTGATCGGTATGACCATTGGCCATGGCATATTCCCAGCGCAGGGTGGAAATGAGCCAGAGGTATTTGGCTAGATGGGAGGGTTTGACTGTGGATTTGCGTCCGGCTTGTTTATCGGCCAAAATCTGGTCATACCAACCTTCCTTGGCCAAGTTCTCGCTACGACGCAGAAAAGCGTCGAAAACCGGATAATATTCAGGGCCGCGCAAGGGGAAGGCGGCGTCCTGCAAAATACGTCCGAGGTAAAGACCGCTTTCGCAGGCGAACATTTTGGCATTGTTCTGCTCGGGATGAAGAAGCCCGTTTTGCTGGGTGAACCAGAAGAGAACAAAAGCCTGGGAGGGGTTGCCCTGGCGTTGCATGGTTTGAATGCCCGCCCACATGGAGGCATGGGGCGAGATGCCTGTTCCGACATAACCCCGCTCACAAACCAAGTGGGTGACCAGGGCTGCCGCAGTGACATCCTGGGCTCCGTAGCTCTCAATGTGGTGTCCAAGGAGTTCAACCAGTTCTCCGGTGGTGCTTTGACTGAAGTGAACCGGATTTAAGGGAAAAGTATGTTTGGCCAGCAGCTTGCCAGGTGTTTGAAGTTTACCGAGCTGAGTTGAGTCCAAAAGCTTGGCCAGTGGTAGATGTTGGCGTTGAAGCAGGAGTTCAAGTTCAGCCTGTTCCTTGGCATCGAAGCGGATCTCGGGGAGTAGGGCTGGGATCGAATCGTAACGATTGGTGAGCAGGGCGCGACGCAAAGCGCGACGGGCTTCATCCCGCTGTGCCAGGGCGGAGTCCTGAGTAGATGGGGATATTTTGGGTAAAGTGGAACTGGAGAGAGGAGTTGCGGAGGCTTGACTTGGCTTGGGAGTTTCAAGCCATTCCTGAACAAGTGGTGAAGGGAAGCTGCCGAACTGCTCGGAGGGAATCCATTGTGCGTTATGATCCAGGAGACGTTGGGTGTCCTTGTGGCGTCCCGCGACTTGATAGGCCAAGGCTAGTTGGGATAAGGCTCGGGGTAAATCATTCGGGGAAACGACGCGAACCTGGGCTTCGGCCAAAGCTACTGCGGCAGCGGGATCAAGTTGAAAAGCCAAGGTCAGGGCAGAGGAGAAGAAGCCTGTGTATTTTCCTGGATTTTGAACCCAGAGGGACAACTCCCGGCGCAGGGCCTGATGAAAATGATTCAGATTCCATAGTGAGGGATCATAGTTGAGCTTGGAAAGGGAGGGTCCGACAGGCGGGGGCGCAGGGAGACCGGAAGAATTGAGAGATTTTTTTTGTAGATGCCAAGCGGGGAAATCCGGGATTGAGCGGCGCGGACGTGCTTCGAAGGCTTTGGGATCGGCTTGAAGGATGAGACGAGCGATCTCGGCGGCGGAAGGAACGGAGCTTGAAAGTTTCGAGTTCGGATTTCCTTGTTCCTGGCTGGAAGGAGGAGAAGGTGCAACAGAAATGGCGGGTAAGGGTTCTCCAAAGAAGTCGTGCCGGGCCTGATCGGAGAGTTGATCTTTAGGAATGAGCAAACTGCCGTAGGGAGACTTGATCCGCAGCTTGCCTTCTTCCACCACTGCGGAGACGTAAGGCATAGGGGTGCCGTCGGCCAGGAGAAGAACTTTTTCCTCGGAGGAAGTCTTGGCGACTACAGGAGGGAGCTCAGACTGGGCAATGACTTGAGGCTGGAGGCAAGAAAACAAAAATAAAGCAGGCAAGCACCGGAATGTGCCGGGGAACAGCAAGGCGTGGAAGCCAGCGGACATGCGATGACTTATGCTCCTTTACCGTCGGCTTCGGTAAGTGATTATTCGCATGACTGTGAATAACTTGGAGAAAGCCAGCGCAACCATTTGAGCTTCAATATCTAACAAATTGTGGCAATTGGGTGAAAATATCGCCAATTAACCGGTGAGATCATAACAAATGCCTCAAGAGGTGCTATTTGGAGGGGCGGGGAGGGTGGTGGATCGCCGCGTCGGGGACTCCTCGCGATGACGGGGGGGAGTTTTCAGTTTACAGTCGGGCCAGGGGGGACGGGGAAGGCATCTGACACAGATGCTCCACAAAGCAGAGGAACACGACGGGTGAGGGGAGCTGGGAGGTATCGCCCTTTTCGGCTAAAAGAGTGCTACGTCGCGCGGCTCCTCGCGATGACGAGGCATGGGATTTTCTGAGTGCTGAAAACTGGGAGTAGAAAACTAAAGGCTTTGGCCTACATCAGGTTGGCGGCGACATCGGCCATTTCGCTGCGTTCGCCTTTGAAGAGGTTGATGTGGGCCATGAAGCTTTGGCCCTGAAGTTTGTTGCGGGTGTAAACGAGGCCGTTGGTGTTGGCATCGACGTAGGGGTTATCGATTTGGGCCAGATCCCCGATGAGGATGAGTTTGCTACCTTTACTCATGCGGGTGACGAGGGTTTTGGCTTCGTGAGGGGTGAGTTGTTGGGCTTCGTCCACGATGAAGATGGAGTTGGGGATGGAGCGTCCGCGGATGTGAGCGATGGCTTCGATTTCGAGGGTGCCGTTGGCCAGCAGGGTTCGTAAGGACGCAGGGCCTTGCCACTGCCGTGGTTGAGGGGGGTGCCATTTTCCCCGTGGTGTCCGTTGCCGTTGAGGTGGAGATCCGCCTTGCGACCGCTCTGGCGTTTGCCGTCGAATTGTTCGGGCTTTTTCGGCTTGGCCAAAAGTAGTTCGAGGGCGTCGTAGGCGGGTTGAACCCAGGGCTGCATTTTTTCTTCCTTGGAGCCGGGGAGGAAGCCGATGTCGCGGCCGGTGGGCATGATGACGCGGGTGATGAGAAGTTTGTCGTAGTCGTTGTTTTGAACCTGCTGCAGGCCGCCTCCGACGCTGAGCAGAGTTTTACCCGTGCCGGCTTTCCATAAACGGTGATGAGGCTGATGGCGGGGTCGAAGAGGGCGTCGAGGAGGAAGCGTTGGCCAAGGTTGGCGGCTTTAAAGGTGCGTCCGCCACGGATGGTGATGATGTCCTGGCGCAGGCGGACGAAGACTCCTTCCGGGTTGAGGCGGGCGGGGATGCCGTGGGATTGATCGTCGCGGTTGCGCAGGAGGACGTATTGGTTGGGCAACATGCGTTTGGCCTCGGGCAGAACAACGGTGCCGCTGCTGGCGAAGGACTGGAGTTTGTGGCCGGTGATGTCGAGGCATTCATACTCCTCGGCCTGGGCCTTGCGTTGGGTGCGGCGGATGTCGGAATCCTCCACATAATCCGTGCGATAATCCTGGGCGTCGAGGCCGAGAGCCTTGGCCTTGAGCTGCATGTTGAGGTCTTTGGTGACCAGGATGGTGGGGGGTGTCTGGGTGTCGGCGACGAAGGCGGCGGTGGCCAGAATGCGGTTGTCCGGGAGTTCGAAGTCGCGGAAGAGGTTGCGAAGTTTTTGGAAGCGGGGAGAGTCGGAGGTGGTGAACCAGTGACCGTTCTCGTAGCGGAGGGCGCGGTTGATGGCGACGTAGATGTGGCCTCCGTTGGGGAGGGTGACGCCTTCCTGCATGTCCCGGCTGTTTTTGAAAAGTTCGGTCAGGCGACGGTGAACCTCGCGGGCATTGGCACCGCGGGTGGTGGATTCTCCTTTGAAGCGGTCCAGTTCCTCCAGCACTTCGACCGGGAGCCAGACGCTGTTTTCTTCAAATTCAAAGAGGCTGTGGGGATCGTGGATGAGGACATTGGTGTCCAGGACGTATTGTTTGATTTTACCGGGGGCCTGGGTGGTGGCTTGGGATTTACGACGTTTGCTGGGGCTGGCGGTTTGGATCATGGTAACAGGGATTTCCTCCATTGGGTTGACCGACGAGTGAGATTTACGCGGTTTTACGCAAGTGTACAGAGCAAATATGAGGCCAATTGCCGCCTTGGGTGACGGAATGGTAAAGATATGGTGGCGGGAGTACGACGGCGGGTGTTTTAGTCCAGTGTTTTGAAGTAGCGTTTGGTTTCGGCGGCGATGACGCCGCTGAGCAGGACGAGGGAGATGAGGTTGGGGAGAGCCATGAGGCCGTTCATGATGTCGGCAAAATTCCAGATCAGGGAAACGGGGGCCATGGCACCAACGAAAACGGCGATGACCCAGAGCCAGCGATAGTAGGGGACGGCTTTGAGGCCGAGGAGGTATTCGACGGATTTCTCGCCGTAGTAGGACCAGCCGAGGATGGTGGAAAAGACAAAGGTGAGCAGACCCCCGGTGAGGATGAAGGTGCCAAAGTGGGAGAGATCCGAAAAGGCAGCATGGCAAAGTTTGGCCTTGGTCAAGTTTTCCATCTGCCAATCCCCGGAGCCGACGATGACCAGTCCGGTCAGGGCGCAGATGATGACGGTGTCCCAGAAGACGCCGGTGGCGGAGATCAAGCCTTGGCTGACGGGATCCTTGGTTTTGGCGGCGGCGGCGACGATGGGAGCGCTGCCCAGGCCGGCTTCATTGGAAAATAGACCGCGGGCGATGCCGTAACGCATGGCTTCTTTGATGCCAGCACCGACGAAGCCGCCGATGGCGGCATGACCGGAGAAGGCGGAGCTGAAGATGACTTCGAGGGTGCCGGGAATTTTTTCCAGGTTCATCAGAAGAATCACGATGCAGCCGATACCATAAAAGAGGGCCATGAAGGGAACCAGCCAAGCGCAGACGCGGGCGATGGAGCGGACGCCGCCGATGAGGACGGCACCCGTGGCGAGGGTCAGGGGCAGAGCGACCATCCAGTTTTCCAGGCCGGGGATGGCTTCCTGAGCCAGTTCGGTGATGGTGTTGGCCTGGTTCATGTTACCGATGCCCAGTCCGGCGATGGCGGCGAAGAGGGCGAAGAGCAGGCCGAGCCATTTCAGCTTGAGTCCTTTTTCCAGGACCAACATGGGGCCTCCGACCATCTCACCGCGTTCATTTTTTTGGCGATATTTGACCGCGAGGACCGCCTCCCCGTATTTGGTGGCGATGCCGAAGACGCCCGTCAACCACATCCAGAGCACGGCACCGGGGCCTCCCAGCAAAACGGCTCCGGCGACTCCGTAGATGTTGCCTGTGCCGATGGTGGCGGCCAGGGCGATCATGAGGGAGCTGAAGGCGCTGACGTCGCCTTCTCCTTCCTGTCGGCGGGAGAAGCAGAGTTTGAGGGCGTGGGGGAGGTGGCGTTGGATGACCCCGGTGCGGATGGTGAGAAAGAGGTGGGTGCCGAAAAGGAGAAGGATGAGGGGCCAGCCCCAGATCCAGCCTGCGATTTTTTCAAGGATGATGTCCAAGGTGGTCAAGGTCGTGAATAACAACTCCATCACCTTCTCTAGCGCAGGAGCTGCGGGAGAAAAGAAGATAAGAGAACAAAGTGGGCTGCTGTCAGGGCGAAAAAGCTGTGGAGGGATAAAAAGAATTTGAAGCCTCTCACCATTTGACAAATAATAGGATATGCAAACTAATGTAAGCGCCTTGTTAAGAGAGTTTCCTCGTGTGCGTCAAGCCGCGCTGAGAGGGGAGCGTGTGGTGATTAAGACACGGGAAGGGAATTTGGTGTTAACTGCAGAGCACCCATCTGGTGGGCATATTTTGGGTAGTATGGCTGGACGAATCGCTATTGTTGAGGGAGTGGACCTGACACAACCAACCAGCACTGAGGCCGAATGGAGAGGTTGACACATCTGCTGGATAAATACGCGCTGGTCTGGGTTTATCAGGATGACGCGCAGTTGGGCATCAAGGCCCGTAGAGTTATCGAACAAGCTGCGGCGATGACTTTTAGCCATAGCGGACATCAGTCTTTTGGAGTTGGGAATGTTGGTGAGCAAAGGGCGTCTTAAAATCGATGCTCCCTTGGCGGATTTTTTACGCAAGGTGGAACAGGATTTCGTGGTGTTGCCGATACGATCTCAAGAGGCGGAAATCGCCATGAAGTTGGATTTAAGATAGGCTGACCCTTTTGACCGAGTGATCGTAGCAACGGCTCTTAGCCGGAACCATGCCGTTGAAATCTTGTTTCTGAGAGGAGCGCGCACTTCCCGCCTGCTAAGCCGGGCAGGCTTGCCTGGCTTTTTGGGATTCACTCATCTGAGATTGAAAACAAGAGCCTTGGGCGAGACGCCCAAGGCAGCGGGCAAGATGCCCGCGCTACTTTTAAACAAGAACTCTCTTCTTCCCTACTGCATGGTTCCGGCTTAGTAGGAGGCGTTGATTCAGGGGCTTTGCTTATCCCAGAATACCAGGTTGCCAACGGTGTAAATAGCTTGGCCGCGATCTTGGTTGATTGTATGTGGTCTGGCCGTTTTTAAAAGAGGGGTGTCGGGAGGATCGTTGACGGTGAGATCAGGGGTGAGAATCCAACGATATTCTTGCGTTCCCGGCTTGTAAAACAGCCGGGCCTTATCTTCAGAGCTGCCGGAGTATTCATCGGCCAAAACATCCAGAGAATCGGGGTAGCGGCCATTGTGATCGTTGGCGTAGCTGAAGGCGAGTAGCCCGACTTGACGAATTTCCGCAACTTCCTGAGTCATCTTGGCCCGATCAAGTGCCGTGCTGATGGCAGGCACGGCCAAGCCTGCCAGGAGAGCTGTGATAAACAAAGAGATGCCTCCCAAAACCAATCCAGCGATGGCCATGCCCCGACCGCTGAGGTTAGGATTTTTATCTAAACGAACCAAGGCGATGATGCCGACAATGATGGCGGGGATGCCTGTGAGGCAGCCAAGGAAAAAGACGAGACAGCCGAGAACCAAGGCGGTGATGGCTAGTCCGCTGGTTTTTTGTGGTGAGGGTGGATTGTGTGAAGTTGTATTCATATTTCAATTTCGCGCATTTGTGCGCCTGCTTCGACTTCGATGCCGGTGCCTTGGGCCAGGGCGCGGGCGGCGGCTTCGATTTCTGCGACTTTGTCGTCGTCGTGGAGGGGGTCGTGGTGGTGGAGCAGAAGGAGTTTGACCCCGGCGGCCTGAGCTTCTTTGAGGCCCCACTCATAGGTGGAGTGTCCCCAGCCTTTATGATCCATGCCGTTGATTCCCTCGTATTCCTCGGGAGTGTATTGGCCGTCGTAGAGTAAGACATCAGCGTCCTTGGCCAGAAATTGGAGGTTGGGGTGGACGGTTTTTAAGTGTTCGGTGTCGGTGGCAAAGGTGAAGACCTTGGTGCGTTCTCCGGGCACATGTTCCTCGATGCGGTAGCCGTAGCAGCCGCCGGGGTGGTTCAGGGCGGCGGAGAGAATTTTGACGCTGCTTTTTTTACCGGGGAGGGTGATGACGGAGCGGTCATCGAGATCCTTGAAAATCATCTCGGCGGGCATGTCTTTGAGTTGGACGGGGAAGTTGAGATCCTCCTGCTGGCCGCGCAGAGCTTTTTCCAAGATGCTGCCGACGAAGCCGGGGAGGCTCATGAGGCGGGGGCCGTAGAGGGTGAAACGGTTGCCGGGGGTGAAGCTGGGGAGGAAGAAGGGGAATCCTTGAATGTGATCCCAGTGAACATGGCTGAAAAAAAAGTGACAATCCCAGGGGCGGTTTTCTTTCATCATCTCCAGGCCCAGCAGTCGGAGGCCTGTGCCGCCGTCCAGGATGATGCGGTGTTCCCCACTGTCGATGGATACGCAGGTGGTGTCCCCACCGTAGCGGGTGGTGACGAATGAGCTGTTGCTCGGTGTGGGGATGCTGCCCCGGGTGCCCCAGATTTTGATTTTCAAGTGGTTCTCTTGGGTTTGATGATGCTTGAAAAGAGTTTTTACGCTCCCCTGTTTATTTTGTTAATAGAGAGGCCCTGAGGCGGACACAATCTCATTTGTGGGGTTGAGCCGGGATTTGTGAATAAAATGAGGGGGGCTGTCAGGCGATGTTCCGCTTGAGGGTGAGGATGGTTCCGGCTTCTTTGGGTTGATAGGTTACTTCATCAAAAATTTGTTTGAGCAGGAGAACCCCGAGCCCGCCGGGACGCAAGTCATCGAGGTCCCGGCCCTGCAGCTTGTCCGGGTCCACGGGTGTGCCGCTATCGGCGAGATGGAAAACGAGCTGGTTATTTTCCACTTCAGCTTCGATCCCGAGGGGGCCGGGTTTGCCATCGTAGGCGTAGCGGTAGATGTTGGTGGTGGCTTCGTCACAGGCCAGCACGATTTGGCCAACCACGATGTCATCAAAGCCAGCGTATTTGGCCCAGGCTTCGACGAAATCGCGGGCCTGACAAAGATTTTCCGTCTGGCAATGAAGGTGCAGGCGCGGGGAGGGGGCTTGGCCGCGCCAGTCGAGCATGAGGAGGGAGGCGTCGTCGTGAGGAGAGGCGCTGCCGACGAAATTTTTCCATGATTGGACGGCGGCCTGGAAGGTATTGGCACCGTTGAGATTGGTGGGGAGGTCTGCCAGGAAACGTTCCTCGGTGTAATCCTCTCCGGCACTGTTGCGGGCTTCGGTGATGCCGTCGGAGAAGAGGAGCCAGATGCTGCTGCCGGAGAGGGGGAAGGATTCGGCGCGGTAACTGTGGCCGGCCAGGATGCCGAGCGGGAGCTGGGGATGGCAGTGGATTTTGTTCCAGCGGAGGGTGTCGGAATGGATGGGGGCGTATTGTCCGGCGGTGCAGATTTGGAGGTTGCAGCGTTGGCTGTCGGTGAGGAGAAAGGTCATGCCGATGAAGCGTCCGCCGTGGAGTTCGGAGCAGAGGATGTCGTTGAGACGGCTGACCCAGACGCCGAGATCCTGGTCCAGTTCGCGGAGCAGTCCTTTGATTTCGGCGGTGGCCGGGCCATGGTCGAGAGCGGCGGGAACCCCCCGTTACCGCTGACATCTCCGATGCCCATGAGACTGCGGTGATGGTCCAGGGCGTGGACGAAGTAGAAATCTCCGCCGACTTCATTGGCGGGGAAGTAGGCGAAGCGGACCTGACAGGATTGGAGGATGCGGAGATCGGGGGGGAGGAAGGATTGTTGGATTTCCCGGGCCAACTCGAGTTCCTGGTGGGCCTTGGCCTCGCGCAGTTCGCGTTGTTGGGATTCGATCCGCAACAGAGCGCTGGCGATGAGGCTGGCGTAACCTTCGAAGAGTTCGCGGTCCACTTCGTCGAAATGGGGGCGACCGACGGCGTTGAGAGCCTGCATCACGCCGAGGCACTGCCCTCCGGTGAGCAGGGGCAGAGTGATCATGGATTTGGTGACGAAGCCCGTGGTGGCGTCTGCTTTGCGGTAGAAGCGGGGATCGTTCTGGGACATCGTGGATGTTGCTGGTCTGGCGGCTTTCAAAAACAGAGCCGGCG
>JAAUTS010000154.1 GCA_012031345.1 Blastochloris sp.
TGCCATACCCATTAAGCTGTGCTAGTTTCCTCCCATGATTGTTCAACCCAGTTCTCCCCACCATGCCTTACTATCCATTTGTCTCCTCGCCGCCTATGCCGACGGCACGAAATCTTCCGAGGAGCGCGAAGAAATCCGTCGCATTGCCGCAGATCTAGGCTCTGAGGACTTTGCCCCGCTATCTCGCCAAATCCTCCTCGGTAAAGTCACCTTGGCGTCCGCAACCGCCGCACTCGAGTCTGCAGAGCATCGACTTCTTGCCTATGAAATGGCCCTCGGTCTCTGCGAGGCGGGTGGAGAAGTCACCCCGGCCGAGTCTGCCTTCCTTGACCAACTGAGCGCACTTCTTCAGTTGGAGACCTCGGCTGCAACCCAAACCCGTCAACAGGTTGAATCCATAGCCCTCGCTCCCGTCCAAGCGGTGCCCTCTTCCATCGCCTCACCTCCGGATCTGCCTTCCACCCAAGTTGACAACAGTCCCAGCATTTTGAAATACGCCATCCTCAACGGGGCCCTGGAATTACTTCCTGAAACCCTCGCGACCGTAGCCATCATTCCGCTGCAAATGAAAATGGTTTACGGAATCGGCAAGTCCCACAATGTTGAACTGGACCGCGGCCACTTGAAGGAATTCCTTGCCACTGCGGGCATCGGACTGGGCTCCCAAGTTGTGGAAGGATTCGCGCGTAAACTCATCGGACGCTTTGCGCGGCAAGCTGCAGGTAGTCTCGCCGGTAAAATCGCCAACCAAGCCACAGGCTCGGCCTTTTCCTTCGCCACCACCTATGCACTTGGCCACCTCGCCGACCACTACTACGCCGGGGGGCGGCGATTGGATACCGCAGCCTTGCGCACGAAATTTACCCAGCTTCAGGAAGGCGCGCAGAGCCTCTACACCAAACACCTGCCCGAAATCCGCGAACGTGCCCGCACGCTGAACCCCTCATCAATCCTCGCCCTCGCCCGCGGGACGGGCTGATCCCAACTTAACGCCCCACGCTTCTTAACCAAAACCCCATGCCCCATCCATTCACTCCCTCTATCTCCAGAAGACTCGACAAACAGCACTCCTCACGTGCACTAAAACCATGAGCTTCCAAGAAGTGCTGGATCAAGTGCTCACCTTACCCGAGGAACAAGTGCGGAGCGAGATCATCTTCGAAGTGCAGGAAGACGAGCTGGACGGGGGCTACTGCGCCAGAGCCTTAGGCTACGGCATCCACACCCAGGCGGACAGCCTCGAAGAACTGCGGACGATGGTCAA
The DNA here is from genome assembly GCA_012031345.1 of Blastochloris sp. Taxonomy (GTDB): domain Bacteria; phylum Verrucomicrobiota; class Verrucomicrobiia; order Methylacidiphilales; family JAAUTS01; genus JAAUTS01. Next base: position 1,265 of record JAAUTS010000154.1, read on the forward strand.
AGAGGCGGTGGATTGTTACTTTGATGAAACGATGGAAGCTACCCGAATGATCCGGCTCCATTTTGTGCGTGATGAAGTCCTGGCGCGATGAAAAAGTAGAACGGACATCTTGATAAGTCGCCTAGGCGACCCTCTCCGTTTGCAGAGTCGGCATGTATTTTAGGTCCTTCCTAAGAAGGAAGGTGTCCGCTCTGAGGACGGAAGGTGTTTTTGCCTCCTTTGCAAGGACGCGCAGCCTTGACGAACCCTCTGCCCATTCCTAACTTTATTCCATGAGTCTGACGGAAATCATCGACGAACTCCCAAAACTTTCCGTTCAAGATCGCTCGGTTTTGTGGCAGCGCCTTGAAGAAATCACCATGGCGGATGTTCCTGAGTCTTTCCAGCAGGGGATGAAAGATATCTCCGAAGGTCGGCATGTGGACATGGAGCAGGCCCTGCGGGAACCTCCGCAATAGACCTTCTGTGAAAAAGAAGTTCAGAGCATCCGAACAGTTCTGGAAAAGCTTTTACGCGCTGCCAGTGAGCCAGAAAGAGTCGGTTCGGAAAGCCTGGGAGTTGTTCAAGCAGGATCCTTTCAACCCGCGGCTAAGAGCTTATCCGCAAATAAGCACAGTCCGCGCTGGGGATCGGAAAGCCGTACGGCGAGACGCGAGGAGGGAGAAGGTATTTCTATACCTTTAACCGACGAGCAACGAAGCGGGGCGGCTTTCCGGCCCCAGCCCAAAGGGTTACGGCGGCACTGGCCCGCTCCCGTCGTTGCTCCTTCCTCACGTATCTCTCGATATGCTCAGTCGTCGCGCCTCGGGTTCGGGCCAGTGGCTTCCGTAACGCGGGCCATGCCTATTTACGGATAAGCTCTAAAGACACACAAAATACACAGCCTGAGTGCCCTGTATAAGAGGACCATCTATGCCGTGGTAATCGAAGGGGATCTACGTTCTGTCTTTTATCTGGAAGGGAATACGGTCTATACTGTGGATATAGGCTCTCACGACGTTTATCGAACATGATTCCATTGGGAACCAGCGCTATCCGCATAAGGCGGAAGCCTTTCAAAATTTCAGTTTTTCAGCTTATTATCCTTTTCGCAGCGAGGCGGAGGGCTTGATTTTGCGGGGTCGTTGTCTCAAAATCAGGGAATGCGAGTTCTGTTCACCCTGGCCAGCTATCTGTTGTCTCTGGCCGTTGTGGCTTTTCTGACATTTGGGGTCGTTCTGATTCTCGCTGGACCCCATTCCGGGCTACTACTAGCCCCTCTTGCAAGCCTCGTTTTGCTGCCGGGATGGCTGTCTGTCTTGATCCTGCCTTGCCTGACCGCCCGCAAAGTGTGGCAGTTGAAAGGAAAGCCGGAATCCCGGTTCGAGCAAAGGTAATCATTTTCGGATCTGACAGATCCAAGCAAGATCCACCTATGGAGGGCGACTCCTGACTCCCGACCTCCGACTTCAGATCTCCACCACACAGAAGCCCCCCACGCTCCACGCTCCACGCTCCATGCTCCTTGCTCCTTGCTCCTTGCTCCTTGCTCCACGCTCCTTGCTCCTTGCTCCTTGCCTCCCCTCCCCCAACCTGCTTGCATACCCGCATGAGTCAGGACACCGAGCGCACCATCGAATTCGAGTTTGTCCGAGCCACCGAAAACGCCGCCCTCAACTCCCTCCACTGGCTGGGCCGTGGCGAAAAAGAAAAAGCCGACTTCGCCGCCTGCGATGCCATCTACGGCGTTTTTGATAAGGTGCCCATCTGCGGTGAAGTCGTTCTCGGGGAAGGCATCAAGGACAACGCCCCCGGCATCTTCCTCGGAGAACATCTCGGAACTTGGCAGAGCGGCTCCCCTGCTTTCGACATCGCCCTCGATCCCATCGACGGCACCACCAACATCGCCAAAGGCATGCCCAACAGCATCTCCGTCATCTGCGGTGCTCAGACCAGCAGCTCCGGCACGCATGTCATGAAAAACATCCCCAGCTTCTACGCGGAAAAGCTCGCCTACGGCCCCCGCGTCGTTCATGCCATGAAACGTCTCGGCATCCGACAAATCCAGCTCGACTGTCCCGTGGATGAAATCCTCTCCGTCGTCGCCCGCGCCTTGGGTAAACGTGTCTCCGAACTCATGGTCGCCCTGCTCGACCGCCCGCGTCATAACAAGCTGATCGAGGAAATCCGCCAGGCCGGTGCCGCCCTGCGCCTGCTCACGGACGGCGACATCACCGCCGCCGTCGCCCCCTCCCTGCCGGATTCCGGCATCGACCTCTACATCGGCATCGGAGGCTCACCGGAAGGCATCCTCACCGCCGCCGCCCTCAAATGTCTGGGCGGTGAAATCCAACTCCGCATGTGGCCCCGTGACCAGGCTGAGATGCAGGAAATTGACGCCCTCGTCGGCAGAGAGGAACGTTGCCGCATCTACACCACCAACGATCTCGTCTCCGGGGACAGCTCCATCTTCTGCGCCACCGGAATCAGCGACAGCTATCTCCTGCCCGGCGTCAAAGTCATCGGAAACACCGCCATCACCAACACCATTCTCATGCGCGCCCGCAGCCGCACCGTGCGCTACATCAAAGCCGTCCACAACCTCGACCACAAGACCATCCACCTCCGTAGCGACCGTAAAGATCACCGCATCTGAGCTGGTGCCTTGGGTTCTTGGATACCCAGGTGCCAGTCCTCCGCCCCCCTCCCATCCTCACTCCCCCGTCGCTTTGCCAAAGGACGGCGTCACACAGGAACAAAACAGGTTCCGATCCCCATACACGTTGTCCACCCGTCCCACCGGAGGCCAATACTTGTTCAACCGCACCCAAGCCGCCGGATAAGCCGCCTCTTCCCGCGTGTAACCCTGCGACCACGACTCCGCAATCACCCGCTCCGCCGTATGCGGAGCATTCTTTAAAGGATTGTCCGCCTTGTCCCAAACACCTTCCGCCACCTTGCGGATTTCCTCGTGAATACAAATCATCGCATCAATAAAACGGTCCAGCTCCGCCTTGGACTCACTCTCCGTCGGCTCCACCATCAGCGTCCCCGCCACCGGCCAGGACATGGTCGGCGCGTGAAACCCATAATCGATCAAACGCTTGGCCACATCTTCCACCTCCACCCCCGCCGTCGCCTTGAACCCACGCAAATCCAGAATGCACTCGTGCGCCACCCGACCCTCCGAACCCTTGAACAAGACCGGAAAATAAGCTTCCAGTTTGTGGGCCAGATAGTTGGCATTCAAAATTGCCATGGCCGTCGCCTCCCGCAGCCCATCGCCACCCATCATCGCAATGTATGCCCAGGATATGGTCAGGATGCACCCGCTTCCAAAGGGTGCCGCTGAAACCGGCCCCACCTGCATCTGCTCATCAATCTCCGCCAAAGGGTCCTGAGGCAGGAAGGAAGCCAAATGCGCCGCTACCCCAATCGGTCCCATCCCCGGTCCACCTCCGCCATGCGGGATGCAAAAGGTTTTGTGCAGATTCAGATGACACACATCCGCCCCAATCGCCCCAGGACTGGTCAGCCCCACCTGCGCGTTCATATTCGCCCCATCCATATACACCTGCCCTCCCGCCTCATGCACCGCCTCACATAAGGCCCGGATCTCCGTCTCAAAGACACCGTGCGTGGAAGGATAAGTCACCATGCAGGCCGCCAGCTTCTCCCGATGCGTCACCAAACACTCCCGCAAATGTCCCATGTCCACATTCCCCTGCTCATCACAACGCACAGGCACCACTTCATAAGCCACCATCACCGCACTGGCAAAATTTGTGCCGTGCGCCGACTGCGGGATGAGACAGATCCGGCGATGCCCCTCACCCCGGCTCTCATGATACTGTTTGATCGCCAACAACCCCGCATACTCCCCCTGCGACCCCGCATTCGGTTGCAAAGACACCGCGGCAAAACCCGTCAACTCCGCCAGCCATTCCCCCAGCTCCGCCAACATCAGATCATAACCCTGCCACTGTTCCCGTGGGGCGAAGGGGTGCAGTCGGGAAAATCCCGGCAAGGTCACCGGAATCATCTCCGCCGTCGCATTCAACTTCATCGTGCAGGAACCCAGGGCAATCATCGAGTGCGTCAGCGCGATGTCCTTGTTCTCCAACTGCTTCATGTAACGCAGCAGCTCCGTCTCAGAGTGGTGCGTGTTAAAAACCGGATGACTCAGATAATCCGCCACCCGCTCTTCCTCAGGCAGCCCCGTGATCGCCTCCATTGGCAACTCCGCCCCTTCCCTCCCGGAGAAAACCCATGCCAACCCAGCCAGATCCTCTTTCCGTCACCGCCTCATCCAAACTCAGCTCAGACTCTCCGCTCCATGGAAACGCAGATTGATCCGCGCCTCCGCCGCCCGCCGCCGCAGCCCGGCCAGCCGCGCCTCATCCGTCCGAAGCGTCAAGGTGTCAAAAAATGTCTCCGACTCCAATTCAAACCCTTCCTCCCTCAAAAACGAAGCCAGCCGCGCCGTCTGCCCATGGATGCGCCTCGCAATCGCCTGAAGCTGCTGCGGTCCGTGATACACCGCATACATCGACGCCACCACCGCCGGTAGAACCTGTGCCGTGCAGATGTTGCTCGTCGCCTTGTCGCGCCGGATATGCTGCTCCCGCGTCTGCAAACTCAACCTCATGGCCGGACGACCCGAAGAATCCCTCGACACCCCGATCAAGCGCCCCGGCATCCGCCGCTTATGCGCTTCCCGTGTTGCAAAAAACGCCGCATGAGGGCCGCCCAAGCCCATCGGCATCCCAAAACGTTGCGTCGATCCCACCGCCACGTCCGCTCCAAAATCCCCCGGTGCCCGCAACAAGAGCAAAGCCATGAGATCCGTCGCCACCACCACCAAGGCTCCCCGTTCATGAGCCCGGCCACAGAACGCCTCATAATCATGAATCGCCCCCCGCGTGTCAGGATAAGCCAGCAGGAACCCAAAAACCGGACGGCTGAAATCAAAACTCTCCGCCTCCCCCACCAACACAGGCACCCCCAAAGCCCGGGCCCGATTCCGCACCACCGCGATGGTTTGCGGATGACATCTCTCCTCAATAAAAAAAGCAGGCGACTCATCCTCACCCTCCCAGGCATCCAAACACATCGACATCGCCTCCGCTGCCGCCGTGCCTTCATCCAGCAGCGAGGCGTTGGCGATATCCAAACCCGTCAAGTCCCGGATCATGGTCTGATAATTCAGCAGTGCCTCCATTCGACCTGTGAAATCTCCGCTTGATAGGGTGTGTAGGCCGTGTACCAACCTGGATTTTCCAAAATGTTCCGCAGAATCACCGGCGGCAGGATCACTTCATGATATCCCATCCCCAGATACGAACGGTGAATCTCGTTCTGATCCGCCATGGCCTGTAGGCGACGCAGGGCCTGAAACTCACTCAAAGGTTCCAGCCCCAACAGCGGCAGCTCCGTGCGAATGTCCGCTGGCAATACCTGAGCAAGAAAACGTTCCATATCCTCCACACCCAAAGCGCGCAACATCTCCTCACGCTCCGACTCATTCGGGCCAATGTGACGTCGCTGAAACAAATCAGGATGAGGGACAGGGGAAACCGTGGAATTGACAGGAGAAGATAGGGTGGAGGGCATGAGTTTAATTTGGAGTAAGGTGTAATACTAAGGTCACCCCGCTCCAAATTCAAAAAAAATCCCCCCCACCCAACCACTTTTCTTTTTCACAGCAATTTACATAAGAAACCAAGAGCCAAGGTCCTGGGACCAAAGAGCCTGAGCGAAAACATCAAAGAAACGGCTCGAAAACTTCTCCAACCCTGACATCCTCAACCAACGCCTTCATGTGCACCGCATCCACAACCACCTCCTACGCCGATAGCCCCGACCTCCTCGCCATTATCAAAAAGGAGAGGGTGTGAGTGCTTTGAATCTGGAGAAGGCACTAATCTTCCGCATCATGCACATCACCAATGTGCCCTGGATGCTGGAGCATGGCCTGCACTGCCGAAGCTCGCCCAAGTTCGATCCCAACTTCCACAGCATAGGCAATCCCAGTCTCATAAAAGCGCGCCATCAACGTCCGGTGCCGGTCGAACCTGGAGGCAGGTTGAGCGACTATGTGCCCTTCTACTTCACCCCGTATTCCATTATGCTCTACAACATCAAGACTGGCTACGGAGGCGTGCCGCAGGTGCCCAACGAGGACCTTGTTATTCTCGTCAGCTCCCTGCACCGGGTAGCGGAACTTGGTCTTAAATTCGTCTTCACCAACCAGCACGCCCACCCGCTGACCGCAGAATATTTCAACGGGCTGGAGAATTTACCTCGTGTGGACTGGCCCCTGCTTCAAAGACGGGATTTCAAACATGACCCGGAGGACCCCGGCAAGAAAGAGCGCTACCAAGCCGAGGCCCTCGTCCACCGCCACCTACCAGTGTCTGCTCTGCTGGGCATAGGCTGCCACGGTCAGGTGGCTTTTGCGAGGTTGCAACCGGAATTGGAAAAAGTTCAAGAA